>NZ_RHQO01000030.1:0-60195 GCF_003935475.1 Pseudomonas sp. p99-361
GCGGGCGGCGCTCGCTCTAACAGGCGCTGCCATACCTTGTGGCAAACACCTGTCAGCCCTAAGGCGATCCCTGTGGGCTGGCTTGCCGGCGATAGGGCCCTTAGCTCAACACATGCCCCACCGGCAACAACGCCGGCGGCAACTGCTGGTCCCCCAACCCCGCCAGTACATCCCGCTCCACCGTCCGCACCATGGCATCGGTAGGCAGGTCATTCTCATCCCGCCCGAACGGGTCTTCCAGTTCGTTGCCAATCGCATCCAGCCCGAAGAACGTGTACCCCACGATGGTGGTGAACAGCGGCGCCAGCCAGCCCAGCGGCTCGGCCAGGGCAAACGGCAACAACAGGCAGAAGATGTAGATGGTGCGGTGCAGCAACAGCGTGTAGGGGAACGGCAGTGGCGTGCCCTTGATCCGCTCGCAGGTGGCCTGCACCTCGGTAAGCCCCACCAGCCGCTGCTCCAGCAGGCTGTAACGCCAGTCACTGATCTGTTGTCGCTCGGCCAGCCGCGAGCATTGGCTGCCCACCTCACGCAGGATGCTGTCGCACACATTGTGCGGGCTGAGCGCCTCGGGCCGGTGCAACCATGGGCGGGCGGCAGCCAGGTCGTCTTCGTTGCGCAAACGCGCATTCAGCGCATGGGCAAACCCGCACAGGCTGCGCAGCAGCTCACGGCGTAGTGCTTCATCGCCGATCACCACGCTCTCACGTACGAACGAGCGGGTTTCGATGATCAGCTTGCCCCAGGCCTTGCGCCCCTCCCACCAACGGTCATAGCAGGCGTTGTTGCGAAAGCTCATGAAGATCGACAGCGACAGGCCCAGCAAGGTGAATGGGGTGGCGCTGACCGGGTAGAAAAACGCCGGGTAATGGCGCTCGACCAGCACAATCAGTGCCGCCAGCAGGGTGACCATCAGGCAGCGCAGGGCAATGCGCTTGATGATCGAACCCTTGAGGGTGAACAACACGCGCAACACATCGGGTGCGGGGTGGACGATCATGGCAATCCAGAGGCAGCTGCTCAGCCGCCGGTCATGTTCATGAAGCGCAGGATCTGCACGTCGCCACCGACTTCGAAGTGATGGCGGTAGGGCTTGAGGTGCAGCGAGTCGCGGATGGCCTTTTCCAGGCGGTCGGGGTCGCCCGGGTGGGCGCGCAGCACGTGCTTGAGGTCTACCGAATGCTCGTTGCCCAGGCACAGCAGCAAGCGGCCCTCGACGGTCAGGCGCACGCGGTTGCAGGTGGCGCAGAAGTTGTGGCTGTGCGGCGAAATGAAGCCGACCCGGGTGTTGGCCGCTTCGGCCAGGCGCCAGTAACGGGCCGGCCCCTGCGACGTTTCGGTGGACTCCACCAGGGTGAACTGTTCAGCCAGCAGCGCCCGTACTTCATCGCTGGAGCAGAACGACTCGCCACGTTCATGCTCGCTGATCACCCCCAGGGGCATTTCTTCGATGAAGGTGATGTCCAGCTCGCGGTCGATGGCAAAGCGCACCAGGTCGACCAGTTCATGGTCGTTGCGGCCCTTGAGCACCACGCAGTTGAGCTTGGTGCGCTTGAAGCCGGCTTGCCGGGCTGCGTCGATGCCGGCAATGACCTGGTGCAGGTCGCCGGTACGGGTCAGTTGCTTGAAGCGGTCGGCGTCCAGGCTGTCGAGGCTGATGTTCAGGCGTGTAACGCCCGCGTCGAACAGCGGCTGGGCCAGGCGGCCCAGCTGCGAGCCGTTGCTGGTCAGGCACAGTTCGCGCAGGCCGGGCAGGGCGGCGATGCGCCCGCACAAGTCGACGATGCCCTGGCGCACCAGGGGTTCGCCACCCGTCAGGCGGATTTTGCGGGTGCCGAGGGCGACGAAGCGCTCGGCCACCTGGAACAGTTCCTCCAGGCTGAGAATCTGCTGGCGCGGCAGGAACTGCATGTCTTCGGCCATGCAGTACACGCAACGGAAGTCGCAGCGGTCGGTGACCGACATCCGCAGGTAGTCGATTTTCCGGTTGAAGCCGTCGATCAGGGCCCGGCTGTTCTGTTCCACGTTCGCGCTCGCGTCTGGGAAGGGGGGCATTTCTGTCCAAGCTATAACCTGGGCGCAGGGCCGTCAAATTGCTTTGTCCGACTGCATGATCGATGGTCTCTATCATGCGGCCTGGCAGCGCGTCGCCTGCCTGCCGTGATCGAAAGCGCTTATCACGCCGTAAGATCTTTCGATTGGACGCCCCGCCCCACGCTCCATAGGCTGAAACAAAGCACCGAAGCGTGAGGATTCACCGCATGAGCCAGGACGAACACATCAGGGACTACAAAGGCGCCGCCGCCGGCTGGGGGGCGCTGAAAAGCGTGACCAAGAGCTGGCTGGGCAGTGACAACGCCTTCAAGAACCTGCGAGCCATGCTCAAGACCAACCAGAACGGCGGCTTCGACTGCCCAGGCTGTGCCTGGGGCGAGTCGCCGGAAAGCGACATGGTCAAGTTCTGCGAAAACGGCGCCAAGGCGGTCAACTGGGAAGCCACCGGCCGCTCGGTGGACCCGGCCTTCTTTGCCAAGTACAGCGTCAGCGCGTTGAAGCAACAGACCGACTACTGGCTTGAGTACCAAGGCCGCCTGACGCACCCGATGCGCTATGACGCAGCCACCGACCATTACGTGGAAACCACCTGGGCAGAAGCGTTCGAGCTGGTTGCCCGGCACCTGCGCGCACTGCAATCGCCGGACGAAGCCGAGTTCTACACCTCGGGCCGGGCCAGTAATGAAGCAGCGTTTCTCTACCAGCTGTTCGTGCGTGCCTATGGCACCAACAATTTCCCGGACTGCTCCAACATGTGCCACGAAGCCAGCGGCTCGGGCATGTCGGAAACCCTGGGGGTGGGCAAAGGCACCGTGGTGTTTCACGACCTGGAACTGGCCGATGCCATTTTCGTGATTGGCCAGAACCCCGGCACCAACCACCCGCGCATGCTCGAACCGCTGCGTGAAGCGGTCAAGCGCGGTGCCCAGGTGGTGTGCTTCAACCCGCTCAAAGAGCGTGGCCTGGAGCGTTTCCAGCACCCGCAGCACCCGTTCGAAATGCTCAGCAATGGCTCCGAGCCGACTTCCAGCGCGTACTTCCGCCCAGCCTTGGGGGGCGACATGGCGGCTATGCGCGGTATTGCCAAGTTCCTGTTGCAGTGGGAACGCGAGGCCCAGGCCAAGGGCGAACCGCCGGTGTTCGACCACGCCTTCATCGCCGAGCACACCAGCGGTATCGATGGCTACCTGGCGGCGGTCGACGCCACGGCGTGGGAACACATCGTTGAGCAGTCTGGCCTGACCCTGGCAGAGATCGAACTGGCCGCGCGTATGTACCGCAAGGCCGAGCGGGTCATCATGTGCTGGGCCATGGGCGTGACGCAGCACCGCCATTCGGTGGCAACCGTGCAGGAAATCGTCAACCTGCAGCTTCTGCGCGGCAACGTCGGCAAGCCCGGCGCTGGCCTGTCGCCGGTGCGCGGCCACAGCAACGTGCAGGGCGACCGCACCATGGGCATCGACGAGAAGCCCCGGGCAGCACTGCTCGACGCCCTGGAAAAACGCTTCCGCTTCCGTGTGCCGCGTGCCCACGGGCACAATGCGGTGCTGGCGATCAAGGCCATGGAGGAGGGGCGGGCCAAGGTGTTCGTCGCCTTGGGCGGCAACTTTGCCCAAGCCACCCCGGATACACCGCGCACCCATGCCGCGCTGCAGAAGTGTGCGCTGACCGTGCAGATTTCCACCAAGCTCAACCGCTCGCACCTGGTCACCGGCCGCGACGCGCTGATCCTGCCATGCCTGGGCCGTACCGAAATCGACCTGCAGGCCGCAGGGCCGCAGGGCGTGACCGTGGAAGACACCTTCAGCATGGTGCACCTCTCCCATGGCCAGTTGCGCCCGCGCTCGCCGCACATGCGTTCGGAGCCATGGATCATCGCCGGCATGGCCAAGGCCACGCTGGGCAATCAGCCGATCGACTGGGCCTATGCGGTGGCCGACTACAACCGGATCCGCGACATGATTGCCGACGTCATCCCCGGCTTCGCGCGTTTCAATGAACGCTTGAACAGCCCTGGCGGGTTCCACCTGGGTAACCACGCTGCCGAGCGCAACTTCCGCACGGCCACCGGCAAGGCGCGCTTCATGCCCCACACGCTGCCCGAGGGATTGGTCAACGCCAAGGTGCTGGCCCGCGGGGACAAGCCCGACCTGATCTTGCAGACCCTGCGTTCGCACGACCAGTACAACACCACCCTGTATGGCCTGGACGACCGCTACCGTGGGGTGTTCGGCCTGCGCGAAGTGGTGTTCGTCAACGAGTCCGACATCCGCCGCCTGGGCTTCGAACCGGGCGAGCACGTGGACCTGGTGTCGCTGTGGGAGGATGGTGTGGAGCGGCGGGTGTCGGGGTTCCGCCTGGTGGCGTATGACGTGCCGCAAGGGCAGGCGGCGGCTTACTACCCCGAGACCAACCCGCTGGTGCCGCTGGAGAGTTATGGCGAGGGGACGTACACCCCGACCTCGAAGTTTGTGGCGATCAAGCTGGAGAAGGCCAAGGCCGGGAACCGGATTGCGGCGGTGCTGGCTTCGGATTGACGGGCGCCTGCAAGGGCCCTGTCGGGGGCGGGGGTAGGCGCAGGATCTTCAGCGCCTGTGAGATCGAGCGCCGCCCGCGCGGCGCATCGCGAGCTCCGCTCGCTCCTACGTTTGTTTCGGGCCAGTAACCCATGTGCCAGGTGCGCGCGACCGCCTTGTTTGTCCGGCACAATATTGAGGCATGCGCCAAAGCGTTCGCGCGCCAATCCCCCAGGCATAATTGGCCCGAAACAAACGTAGGAGCGAGCAAAGCTCGCGATGCGCCGCGCGGGCGGCGCTCGATCTCCCAGGCGCTGCATATCGCCTGGCAACCACCTGTCAGCCCTGATGCAATCCCTGTGCGCCTTGCCGGCAATATGCCCCACAGCCATCAGCCACGGTTCACCGGGAAAGCCGTGGTGTACTTCATCTGCTCCATGGCAAAACTGGAGGTAATGTTCGACAACCCCTCGGTGCTGGTAATCAGCTTTTTGTAAAACCGGTCATACGCCGCAATATCCCCCACCACCACCCGCAACATGTAGTCCCAGTCGCCAGACATGCGGTAGCACTCCATCACCTCCTCGAACCCGGTAACGGTCGCGGCAAACTGCGCCAGCCAGGCGCTGTCGTGGCGCTGGGTCTTGAGCTGGACGAACACCGTCAGCCCCAGCCCTAGCCGTTCAGGGTCAAGCAGGGCGACACGGCCGAGTATGTAGCCTTCTTCTTCCAGGCGCTTGACCCGCTTCCAGCACGGGGTGGTGGACAGGTTGACGGCTTCGGCCAGGTCCTTGAGCGACATCGAGGCGTCGCGCTGAAGCAGGGTAAGAATGTGCTGGTCGAAGCTGTCCATATCGCGCGCTGGCCGTGCCGGAAAATATTTCACAGGTTACCCCAAGGCCAGGCGATTTGGCTTGTGCCATAGTGGCAGCTTTCATTCTGCCAATGGGCCTGACCATGTCCGACAAGCCGCGCAATTTCGCCACCCGTGCCATTCACGCTGGCGAGCAGTTCAGTGTTGCCGACAATGCCATTTTCCCGGCCATCGTCACCGCCAGCTCGTTCACCAAACGCAGCCTCGACGACAAGCCGGAGTACTCCTACAGCCGCGTGGGCAACCCCACCCGGCATGCCTACGAAACCTGCGTAGCCGCGCTGGAAGAGGGCGTGGGTGCCGTGGCCTGCGCCTCGGGGGTGAATGCCACCGCCACGGTCCTGGAGCTGCTGCCCAAGGATGCCCACGTGGTCGTGATGAACGGCGTGTACGGGGGCACTTTCCGCATCCTGGAAGACTACCGCAGCCGTACTTCAGGCCTGACCACCACCTATGTCGACCTCAACGACCTGGGCGCGGTGGCCGCGGCGATCAAGCCCGAAACCCAGTTGATCTGGATCGAGTCGCCGACCAACCCGTTGTTGCACCTGGTCGACATCAAGGCGGTGTGCGACCTGGCGCGGGCCAAGGGCATCCTCACCTGCATAGACAACACCTTCTGCTCGCCGTGGAACCAGCGCCCGATCAACCTGGGGGTGGACCTGGTGATGCACTCGGCCAGCAAATACATTGGCGGCCACTCCGACCTGACTGGCGGGGTGGTGGTCGCGGCCAATGACGCGCTGCTGGCGCGCCTGCGCCGCATCAGCATGGCCATCGGCGCGGTGCAGGGGCCGTTCGACTGCTACCTGGCCCTGCGTGGCCTGAAGACCCTGGATGTGCGCATGGAGCGCCAGTGCGCCAATGCCCTGCAGGTGGCGCGCTTTCTGGAAAACCACGCGCAGGTGGAGCAGGTGTATTACCCCGGGCTGGAAAGCCACCCGCAGCATGAACTGTGCAAGCGCCAGATGCGCAGTGGCGGCGCGGTGGTGGCGATGAAGGTCAAGGGCGACCGCGCCGCGCTCAACCGCCTGGTCGAGGCGCTGCAGATCTTTGTATTGGCCGACTCGCTGGGCGGGGTGGAGAGCATGATCAACCACTCGTGGAGCATGTCCCACTGCTCGCTGAGCCCGGAGCAGAAGGGCGTGATGGGCATCAGCGAGAACCTGCTGCGGCTGTCGGTGGGGATCGAGGATTACCGCGACCTGATCGAGGACCTGGATGGGGCGTTGAAAGCGCTGGTTGCTGTGTGAGGGCTTGCGGCCCTATCGCCGGCAAGCCGGCTCCCACAGGTGCATCACAGGTTCGCAGTACTGTGGGGCCCCTGTGGGAGCCGGCTTGCCGGCGATAGGGCCGGTGAATTCAAAGAAAATGCTCGGTCAGGATTTGGGCGGATGAATGATCCGTTCGATCTTGTCCTTGATCAGCAACCGCTCCTTGCGCAGGCGGTTGACGGCGTCGTCGTTGGTGCCGTTGCCTTCGGCGGCCACCACCTCCTTGTCCTTGGCGTTGTATTCCTTGTGCAGTGCATGCAGCGCCTGGTCGTTGTCCATCAGTGCCTGGAACTTCTCAGCGGTAATGTGCAGGTCAGCGAGCAGATCATGCGGAACTGGCATTTCTTCACCTCTGTCAGGTTTGTCGATTGGGTCCTGACCACTGAGGATAGCCGTCTTTGCGCAAGCCGTTCACGGGCTGCAGGCTGAACGGCAGCTGAAGAAAACGGCATTAACGGGCAAAAGCCTCGCCATCACTAAATTGTTACCGACTTTTTCACAAAAAATTGATGGTGCGCTTTCTAGAGTTCGCCCAACTTTCCCATGGTGCCGTCGGACCGTGGGGTTGATAACCACTCTTGATTGCGAACACTGATGCTCAATTTCAAATCCCTGCGGACTGAATGGGTCACGCTGCTGGCCAGCCTGTACCTGCTGATCGGCTTCAACATGTTCCTTTGGGAGCATCTGCAAGCGGTCGTGCCCCCCGGCCTGTCGGGGTTGTGGCTGATTCTGGCGTTCGCCGTGCTGATGCTGTTCGCGTTCAACCTGGTACTCACTTTATTTGCCTTCCGTTATGTGTTGAAGCCGTTACTTGTGGTCTTGTTCATCAGTGGCGCCGGCGTGGCTTACTTCATGAACCAGTACGGCGTACTTATCGATGCGGGCATGTTCCGCAACATGGCCGAAACCAATGTGGCGGAAGTGCGCGACCTGATGTCGTTCAAGTTTGCCGCTTACATCCTGCTGCTGGGGGTGTTGCCTTCGGTGCTGGTGTGCAAGGCGCAGATCGCCTACCGCCGCTGGCACCGCGAACTGCTTGGCAAGCTGCTGGTGAGTGGTGCCTGCGTGGTGGCGCTGGGTTCGGTGGCGCTGGTCAACTACCAAGGGCTATCGTCGCTGTTTCGCAACCACCACGAACTGCGCCTGATGCTGACCCCAAGCAATATCGTGGGCGCCTCCATTGGTTATGTCGGCGAACGGGTTGGTACCGCAGCGCGGCCGTTCCAGCCTTACGGCGAAGATGCCAAGCGTGATGTGGCCTGGCAGAAACATGAGCGCAAATCGCTGACCGTGCTGGTGGTCGGGGAAAGTGCCCGGGCAGACCACTTCGGTGTCTTGGGCTATGGCCGCGATACCACGCCGAACCTGGCCAAGGAACAGGGCCTGCTGGCGTTCTCCGACGTGCATTCGTGCGGCACGGAAACGGCGGTTTCGGTACCGTGCATGTTCTCTGGCATGCAGCGCAAGGACTACGACGCCAGTGTCGCCAAGAACCGCGAAGGGCTGCTGGACATCCTCCAGCGTGCCGGCCTTGCCGTGCAGTGGCGGGACAACCAGTCGGGTTGCAAGGGCACTTGCGATCGCGTGCAGTTCATCGATGTCAGCAACCTCAAGGACCCGCAACTGTGCGCCGGCGGTGAATGCCATGACCAGATCCTGCTGCAAGGCCTGGATGCGCTGATCGACAACCTCGACAAGGACACCGTGCTGGTGCTGCACCAGATGGGCAGCCATGGCCCCGAGTACTTCAAGCGCTACCCCGAAGGCGGCGAGCGTTTCAGCCCGGTGTGCCAGAGCAACGCCCTGAACCAGTGCAGCGAACAGCAAATCATCAACGGCTACGACAACACCCTGGCCTACACCGACAAGGTCCTGGCCTCGTTGATCGACACCCTGCGCAGCAAGCAGGACAAGGTGGACACGGCGATGATCTACCTGTCCGACCATGGCGAGTCGCTGGGTGAGTACAACCTGTTCCTGCACGGCACACCGTACGCCATCGCCCCCGAGCAGCAGAAGCACGTTCCGCTGCTGACCTGGTTCTCCGACAGCTACAAGGAGGACTTCGGCCTCGATACCGACTGCCTGGCCAAGCTCAGCGACGCCCCGCTGTCGCAAGACAACCTGTTCCACTCGATGCTTGGCCTGCTGCAGGTACACACCGAGGTCTACCAACGGTCGCTGGACATGTTCGCCAGTTGCCGCCCGTGGCTGACGGCCAAGCGCTGACGCCTACACCCTGCGTGCAAACGCACCATTGATCGATATCAAGGATGGCCCGGGTTTCACCAGCAGTGCCCGCGCCGTATATACTGCGCGCCAATGTTAGTGGGAGAGCCTTGTGGCCATCGAAATTCACTGGATATGTGACGACCAGAGCCTGGCTGAACACTGCCGCGACTGGCAGCAACTGCCGTTTGTTGCCGTCGATACCGAGTTCATGCGGGTCGACACCTTTTACCCGAAGGCCGGGCTGATTCAGATTGGCGACGGCCAACGGGCCTTCCTGATCGACCCGCTGCTGATCGGCAACTGGCAACCCCTGGCCGACCTGCTGGAAAACAGTGGTGTGGTCAAGGTGCTGCATGCCTGCAGCGAAGACCTCGAAGTGCTGTTGCGCCTGACCGGCAAGTTGCCACAACCGTTGTTCGACACCCAGCTGGCCGCCGGTTACCTGAACCTTGGCTTTTCCATGGGCTACTCGCGCCTGGTGCAGGAAGTGCTGGGCATCGACCTGCCCAAGGGCGAAACCCGCTCCGACTGGCTGCAGCGCCCGCTGTCGGACACCCAGGTCAGCTACGCGGCCGAAGATGCCGTGCACCTGGCCGAGCTGTTTACCGTGCTGCGCCCGCGCCTTAGCGACGACAAATACGCCTGGGTGCTGGAGGATGGCGCCGAGCTGGTCGCCGCCTTGCGTCGCGAAGTCGAGCCAGCCACCTTGTACCGCGACGTCAAGCTGGCCTGGAAGCTGGCGCCCCAGCAGTTGGCCGTGCTGCGTGAGCTGTGCGCCTGGCGCGAGCGTACTGCCCGCAGCCGCGATGTACCCCGCAACCGCGTGCTCAAGGAACACTCGCTGTGGCCCATTGCCAAGAACCAGCCGAGCAACCTGTCGGCACTGGCCAAGGTTGAAGAGATGCACCCGCGCACCATTCGTCAGGACGGTGAGTTTCTTATCCAGCTGATCAAGCGCGCCGCCAGCCTGCCTGCCGAGCAGTGGCCAGCGCCCTTGCCCGAACCGCTGCCGATCGAAGCCAGCGGCATCCTCAAGCAGCTGCGCGCCATCGGCCAGGCCGAAGGCGAGCGCCTGGGCATTGCCCCTGAGCTGATGCTGCGTAAAAAAGCCCTGGAGGCACTGCTCAAGAGCGGTTACCCCAATGGCCCTTATCAATTGCCCGATTCGCTGCGCGGCTGGCGCCGTGAGCGTATGGGCCAGGCCCTGCTGGACAGCCTTGCAGGCGCCGGAGAGACCCGATGAAACGCATTTGCTCCATCTACAAGAGCCCCCGCAAGAACGAAATGTACCTGTACGTGCTCAAGGCTGACGGCCTTGAGCGCGTGCCAGAAGGCCTGCTGCCGTTCTTCGGCACCCCCGTGCATGCCTTCGACCTGGTGCTCAGCCCGGAACGCAAGCTGGCCCGCGAAGACATCACCAAGGTGTTGGAGAACCTCGACAACCAGGGCTACCACCTGCAGATGCCACCGCCGGATGACGAGTACATCGAGCACCTGCCCGAAGAGCTGCTGCGCCGCAACGACCCGGCCTGAACATGCGCGTACTGATTGCCGAGCATGACCATGCCCGCTACGCCGAGCTTTTGCGCGCAGCCGCGCCTGAACTGGAAATCCTGACCAGTGGCGACTCGGCCGAACTGGCCCGCCAGGCGCCGCGTTGCCCGGTGTGGCTGGGCCAGCCCGACCTGCTGGCGAGCTTGCTGCGCCAGGGCCACCAACCGCGCTGGCTGCAGTCGACCTGGGCCGGCATCACACCGTTGCTGGCCGACGGTTTGCCGCGTGACTATCGCCTGACCCGAGCGGTGGGGATTTTCGGCCAGGTAATGGCCGAGTACATGCTCACCTACATGCTTGGCCATGAGCGCGAGGTGCTGTCGCGCCTGGTCAGCCAGGTCGAGCGGCGCTGGGACGACCGCCCGGGGCGCACGCTGGAAGGGCGCAGGGTGCTGATCGTGGGCACCGGCGACATCGGCCAGCGCGTGGCCGAGTTCCTGCAGCCGTTTGGCGTGGTGCTGTACGGCGTTGCCAGCAGCGCCCGCGAGCAGGCACCATTCGTTGAAGTGGCGGCGCTGGCCGACCTGCCGCGCATGGTTGGCCAGGTCGACTACGTGCTCAACCTGCTGCCGGATACCCCGGCTACCCACGACTTGTACAACGCTGCACTGTTCAAGTGCTTCCAGCCTACGGCGCTGTTCATCAATGCCGGGCGGGGTGCGGCGGTGGTCGATGCCGACCTGGTAGCGGCGTTGAAGGAGGGGCATTTGGCCGGGGCTGTGATCGATGTGTGCCGCCAGGAGCCATTGCCCAGGCAGCACCCGTTCTGGACGGCCTGGGGCTTGTTGCTGACCGGGCACAGCTCGGCGCCCACCTCGCCGGCGGCGATGGTGCGGTTGTTTGTCGAGAATATGCGGGCGTATGAAGCCGGGCAGGGGTTGCGCGGTGAAGTGGACTTCGCCAGGGGCTATTGACTGCTTTGGCCTGTGCCGGCCTGTTCGCGGGTGAACCCGCGAATAGGCCAGTACTGCCAACCCAAAACTTACAGGCTGAAATCCCCCTCAGCCGCCAGCTCGCTCAGCGGCTTGCGCGGGCTGGGCACTTCACGCGCCTGCAGCGCTTCGTCCAGGCTGGCCTTGTCGCCGAGCTTGCCGATCGCCACCATGGCATGCAGCTCGTAGCCTTCAGGGATCTTCAGCTCCTGACGCGCCAGCGCCTGGTCGAAACCGGCCATGCCGTGGGTATGCCAACCACTGATGCTGGCCTGCAGGGCCAGGTGGCCCCAGGCGGAGCCGGTGTCGAAGGTGTGCCACAGCGCCGGTTTTTCTTCGGTGGCACCCGGGGCGGCGAAGGTGGTCTTGGACATCACCAGCACCAGCGCCGACGCCTGTTGCGCCCAGCTACGGTTGAACGGTACCAGCAGGCTCAGGTAGCGCTCCCAGTTCGGGGTGTCACGGCGGGCATACAGGAAGCGCCAAGGCTGCGAGTTGTACGCCGACGGTGCCCAGCGGGCAGCTTCGAGGAAACTCAGCAGGGTCTCTTCGCTGATCGGTTCGGCGGTGAAGGCGCGGGGCGACCAGCGGTTGATGAACTGCTCGTTGATGGCGTAATCGGCAACGCGGGGGTTGGCGCTCATGTCGGCTCCTGCAAACGGACGGAAAACGCGCACGCTACTGCTTCGCGTAGCGACTGACAAGCGGCCTGGCTTTGCTCAAGGCCAGGCTCTAGACTGGCGCCGCTGCGCGCCGCGACCACAAGATGAATGCAGGTAACCGTGTAATGATCGCTGACAACGCGCCGTTCTGGCGGCGCAAGACCCTCGAACAACTCAATGCCCAGGAGTGGGAGTCGCTGTGCGACGGGTGCGGCCTGTGCTGCCTGCAGAAGCTCGAGGACGAGGACGACAACAGCGTCTATTACACGCGTATCGCGTGCAAGCTGCTGGACCTGCAAACCTGCCAGTGCAGCGACTACCCCAACCGCTTCGCCCAGGTGCCGGATTGCATCCAGCTCACCCCGGGCAAGGCCGACCAGTTCACCTGGCTGCCCAGTACCTGTGGTTACCGCTTGGTCAGCGAGGGCAAGGACTTGCCCGCCTGGCACCACCTGGTCTGTGGCGACCGCCAACAGGTCCATGAACAGCGCATTTCCCAGGCGGGGCGTATGCTCAGGGAGCAGGATGTGCACGAAGACGACTGGGAAGACCACCTGATTTTCCGCGCCAGCTGAGCAGCGCGGCCCGCTGCCACGGGGAACAAGGAGTTTCTGTATGCGTTGCCAGCTGTTGTTGCTGTTGGGCCTGATGGCCAGTGCGCCCGCCTGGGCGAAAAAAGTCAATCTCGATTACGAAGTGCGCCTGTTGCCTGCCAGCGGCCAGGCAGAAGTTCGCCTGACCCTGGCGGACGGCAGCGCGGTGCGCAGCCTTGACTTCGACCTGGGCAAGGCCGGGGCCTACAGCGGCTTCCAGGCCGATGGCCAATGGCAACTGAACGGGCAGCGGGGGGTATGGCAGCCTGCGGCCGGCAAGACCAGCCTCAGCTACCGCGTGCTGCTGGACCAGAAGCTTGCCAGTGGCGCGTTTTCGTCGCGTATCACCCCGCACTGGGCGCTGTTCCTGGGCGACCAGCTGGTGCCGCCTGCGCGCCTCGACCAGCAGGATGGGACCGAGCTGGTGGCGCGCCTGGCCTTCGACCTGCCAGCGGGCTGGAAGAGCATCGAAACGCCCTGGCCGCGCGTCGGCCAGGACAAGTTCCGCATCGACAATGTATCGCGCCTGTTCGACCGCCCCACTGGCTGGATGCTCGCCGGTGACCTGGGCAGCCGCCGCGCCCGTCTGGGCGATACCGACGTGACCGTGGCCGCGCCGGTGGGGCAGGGCATGCGGCGTATGGACAGCCTGACCTTGCTCACCTTCGTCTGGCCGCAACTGCAGGCAGTGTTCCCGCGCAACCCGCCGAAGCTGTTGCTGGTGGGCGCGCGTGACGGGATGTGGCGTGGGGCGATGGCGGCGCAGGGGTCGGTGTACCTGCACAGTGGCAGGCCGATGGTCAGCGAGAACGGCAGCAGCCCGTTATTGCGTGAGGTGGTGCAGTTGTTTGCCCAGATCCGCGCCGGTGATGGCAATGACTGGTTGGTGGAAAGCCTGACCGATTACTACGCCAGCGAGTTGCTGCGCCGCTCTGGCGGGGTGAGCGACGACCGCTACCAGGCCTGGCAGGCGCGCCTGAGCAAGCAGGGCGCGAAGGTGACCCGGCTGCGTGGCGAACAGGCCACCCCTGCGCAGGTCGCCCGTGGGGTAATGCTGCTGCAGGCGCTGGACAAGGAAATCCGCATCCATACCCAGGCCAAGCGTTCGCTGGATGATGTGGTGCGCGGGTTGATGCGCTTGCCGAGCGTAAGTACCGAAGAGTTCGTGCAGATCAGCGAGAATGTGCTGGGGCGGCGGTCTGAGGTGTTGCAGAGCAAGGCGTTGCGCTAGAAATTCTTATTGCCTGTGCCGGCCTTTTCGCGGGCTTGCCCGCTCCTACAAGTTAAGGCATGCGCAACACCTGTGGGAGCGGGCAAGCCCGCGAAGAGGCCGGCACAGGCAATGCATCAATCAACCGCCAGCCAACGGATCCTTCCCGGTCACCGTCACCCCGCGCGTCGCGGCCTCGGCGCTGGCCTTCAACGCCTCCAGGTCCGCCGCGCTACGCTCGATATCCGAGCGCAAGCGCTGATACTCCTGCCGGTGCCGCTGCCACCAGGCCTTGGTGGCGCAGTGCCCGCTGACCCCACGCGCCACGGCCAGGCCGCCCACCGCCATCTGCAGCAAGCCAACCAGGCCGCCACGGCGCAGCCCTTTGCTGAACATCAGCGCCCCACCGGCCAGTGAGCTGGCACGTTCCAGGCCATGAACATTGTGCTGCGATGACGCAGCGGAATGGCTATCGAGCATGGCAAACCCTCCTTGTGGAATGTAAGCAGCTGACCTGCACGGCAACGCCAGCGTTCAGTTGCATCGCCCGGCGGCGAGCCCAGGGTGGGGTTGAAACGGTGAAAAGCAGCTGGCTGTGTCGTATATGGCGAATACCCTGTGCGGTTTGGCAATGCAGCTTCAAGGGTGTTTAATCACCGCTGTCGAAACCGCTGGAGGCCTTGAAAACAAAGGCTCAGACAGATTCAGCCGTTTATCTGAAGTGCTGTAGACACATTGTCTAACAGTGCCCTACAGCCGTTATACAAATAGTAGACACGGCGCCATGATCATAAAGAAGGCGGCCATGAAAGCCACCGTTCAGCCCCTCGAAGCGCAAGTGCCACCGGACCGCAAGGCGGTGTTTGCCGAGGCGCTGCGCCGCCGGATCCTGAGCATGGAACTGGCCCCGGGGGCGGTAGTGGACGAACTGGCCCTGTGCGACGAATTCGGCCTGTCGCGCCCACCCGTGCGCGAACTGCTGCGCCAGATCGCCGCCGAGGGCTACATCGAACTGCGCTGCGCCTGTCGCGTGAAATCCGCGCCGGGGTGGTCACGGTCAACTGCTTCGGCGAAGGTGACGTGACCACGCCGTTCGGTGGCTACAAGGAGTCTGGCTTTGGTGGGCGCGACAAGTCCATCTGGGCCCATGACCAATACATGGAGCTGAAGCCCATCTGGATCAACGCTTCGTGAGCTGAGCAAGGGCGGCTTTTTACTTGAATTTGGGCCCCGACCGGGTATTCAGCCCCTTGGCCATACGGTCGTACAGCACCACATTCACCGTCGCCGCCAGGTTCATGCAGCCCTCGGTCGGGATGTAGATGGTCTCTTCACACCAACCGCGCACTTCTTCGCTCAGCGACCCGTCTTCTGGGCCGAAGATGTAGATGGCGCGGTCCGGGTGGGTGTATTCCGGCAGGGGCCGGGCGCCGTCCACCAGTTCTACCGCCACCGGGGTGCAGCCCAGCGGAATGATGCGTTGCAGGTCATCGATGCCGATCAGCGGGATGTCGTAGTGCACGCGCTTGGTGTCGGTGACGAAGTCACGGGCGCGCTCATACCGTTTGCCGGTGTAGAACACCGAGTTGACGCCGTAGCAGCCCGCGGCGCGCATCACCGAGCCGACGTTTTCCGGCGACTTGGGGTTGAACAGGCCGATGCAGCTGTATCGTTTGTTTGCCACGTACCGGGGCCCTTCGCGAAAAAAAGCGCGATTATACGGGCTGCCCGGTAGCAGCGGGGGGCGAATCGATGGTCAGTCTTTCTTCAGCAAGCCAGCCAGGCCGGCAAACGGGTTGTGCGTGGCCTTGGCGATGCTCGGGGTGCTGGTGGAGCCTTCACTGAAGTACTGCTGGTCGGTGTAGCGCGAATGCTCGTTGTCGTGGCAGTACAGGCACAGCAGCTCCCAGTTCGAGCCGTCCTGGGGGTTGTTGTCGTGGTTGTGGTCGCGGTGGTGCACGGTCAGCTCGCTCAGGCGCTTGCCGGCGAACTCGCGGGCGCAGCGGCCGCACACGTGCGGGTACATTCTCAGGGCCTTGTCGCGGTAGCCCATTTCCTTGTCACGCTTGGCGTCGGCGAGAATGCGGTCCAGGCGCGCGGTGGCGGCAGCGGAAGAGGAGGCGCTCATGGTGTTTCCTTTGTTCTGATCAGGCAGGTGACGGTTATGCCATTGAGTCTAGCGCGCTTGCAGGGCGGGCGGACAGGCGAAAGCGTTGATTTAGGCGTAGCCTATAGGAAGGTTCCCGACAGGAGGTTACTGATGTTGCGCGCGATCCTAGCCGTGCTGTGGCTGGCGGGCCTGCCCATGGCAGATGCCGCCAGTACGCCGCCCCGGCTGGCGACCCCGGTGCCCGGTGCGCCGGGTACGCCAACGCCCACGCCTTACCCCCAGATCACCCCGAGCACGCCGCCCAAGGCTTATGACAGCCAGCCGGGTGCGCCTTTGCTGCCACCGATGCCGGTGCCCGGGCCGCCGAAGGATCAGCCCTTGCCGGGGTTGCGGCCGGAGCCGGCGAAGCCGGCGCAGGATGATGACTGACTGCAGCGGTGCGTTGGCGGTGGGACTACTAGGGGGCCAGTGCCCTGTGGGAGATAACACAGCCCTACGGGCTGCGCTGTCGCGCAGAGAACTCAATTCGTAACCGCGACGCGGCCTGTGTGGGAGCGGGCGTGCCCGCGAAGAATCCAGCGCGGTGGCTGGCACCGGCTACGCCGGTGTTCGCGGGCACGCCCGCTCCCACAAAGACCCCGCTAAATCAATAAGTTATGTACTGTTCTATGAGAGCGGCCTTGAGTCGCGAAAGGGGCGCAAAGCGCCCCAGGCAATCTCAAGCGATACCCAATTCGCCAAACACGAACGCATACTCCAGCGCCACATCCTTGAGCCCCTGATACCGCCCGCTCATCCCGCCGTGCCCGGCGCCCATCTCGGTCTTGAGCAACAGCAGGTTGTCATCGGTCTTGCGCGTGCGCAGCCGCGCCACCCACTTGGCCGCCTCCCAGTACTGCACACGGCTGTCGTTGTAGCCCGCCACCACCAGCATCGCCGGGTAGGCCTGGGCCTTCACGTTCTCGTAGGGCGCATAAGCCTTGATCCGTGCGTACACCTCCGGCTCCTCAGGGTTGCCCCACTCGTCGTACTCGGTCACGGTCAACGGCAGGTCGGGGTCGAGCATGGTGTTGAGCACGTCGACGAACGGCACCTCGGCGACCGCACAGCGGAACAGTTCGGGGCGCAGGTTGAGCACCGCGCCGATCAACAGGCCGCCGGCACTGCCACCACTGATGGCCAGCCGGTCGGGCGCCGTCACGCCCTGGGCGACCAGGTGTTCGGCACAGGCGATGAAGTCGCTGAAGGTGTTGTGCTTGTGCGCCTGCTTACCGGCGCGGTACCAGGCTTCGCCCAGCTCGCCACCACCGCGTACATGGGCGATGGCGAAGGCCACGCCGCGCTGCAGCAGGCTCAGGCGTGCATGCGAGAACCACGGGTCGAGGCTTTCGCCATAGGCACCATAGCCGTACAGGTACAGCGGCACGGTCTGGCCCAGGTCCTGGCGGCGGCGCACCAGGCTGATCGGCACCTGGGTGCCGTCGGCGGCAGTCGCCCACAAGCGTTCGCTGACATAGTCGTCGGCATCGAACGCGCCCAGTACCGGTGTTTGCTTGAGCACCACCTGGGCGCCGCTGGCCAGCTCCAGCTGGCGCACCTGGGCCGGGCGGTTGAGTGCTTCGTAGCGCAGGCGCAGGCGGGGGCTGGCGAACTCCAGGCTGTCTTGCACGTACAGGCTGTAGGCGGCATCCGGCAGCTCGACACGGTAGGCCGCCAGACCTTGCGGGCGCACTTCGATGATCGGCAGGCCGCCTTCGCGCAGGCTCAGGGTCAGGGCGCCGGCATTCAGGCTCAGCCCTTCAAGCATGACTGCCTCGCGGTGCGGCACCAGTGCCTGCCATTGCTCGCGGCCCGGTACCTCGGTAGCCGGGGCGTAATACAGGGCGAAGTTGATGCCGTCTTGGTTAGTGCGGATAAACCAGCACCACGCGCCGTCGAGCTGGCCGTGGTCGGGGAAGTATTCATGGCCCTCGACACGTGGCGCCAGGCAAACGAATGGTGCCTGTGGGGTTTCGGCGTTCAGCACCCAGGCTTCGCTGGTGGTCTTGCTGTTCAGCAGCAGCACCAGCTGGCGCTCGGAACTGGTGCGGTAGCAATGCAGGAAGAAGCGCCCGTCGGGCTCCTCGAACACGCGCTCGGCACCGGGGCTGCCCAGCGTATGGCGGCACAGGCGCCATGGCCGATGGGTGTCGTCCAGCTCGGCGAAGAACAGTGTCTGGCTGTCGTTGGCCCAGGTCATGCTGCCGTCGCAGTCTTCAAAGGGCAGGGCGGTGATCGCGCCGCTGGCGAGGTCTTTCACGTACAGGCTGTAGACCTCGTCGCCACTGGTATCCAGGCTGTAGGCCAGCAGCCGGTGGTCGGGGCTGACACTGAACGCGCCCAGCGACAGAAAGCCGCCGTTGGCCAGTGCGTTGGGGTCGAGCAACAGCTGCTCCTGGCTTTCATCGACGGTGTTGCTGTCGTCGGCCGGGCGTGGGCAGCGGTAGTGGCGCGGGTATTCGTCGCCAGCAGTGGTGCGGGTGTAGTACAGGTACGGCCCCCAGGGTGAAGGCAGCGACAGGTCGGTCTCCTGGATGCGGCCCTTGATCTCTTCGAACAATTGCTCGCGCAGGGGCGCCTGGTCGGCCAGGCAGGCTTGCTGGTAGGCGTTTTCGGCCTGCAGGTAGGCGAGCACCTCGGGGGTGTCGCGCTGTTGCAGCCAGGCATACGGGTCGGCGGCCTGGTCGGCATGGGCAATCGGCGGTTGGGGCTTGGTCGGCATCGAGGATCTCTTGGTTGGGGTGGCCTGGGCCCGGCTGCGAAGCGGCCGGCGCAGGCAAACACTGTGTGCGCCCGGAAAAGTGTTTATCATAGGCACCTCTTTGCCTGGCTTGCACGAACACCATGATCGAGAACGACTACACCTTGGCCTGGGGCCTGTACGCGGTTGCCGCTTTGGGCTGCCTGCTGGTGGGCTTCAAACTGACCGGCTGGATGTGGCGCTGGTTGCGCGAGCCCCTGCGCGTGGTGCTGGCGGTGCTGTTGCTGACGCCGACCGTGGTTGACCCGGTCAAGGACAGCTTCGCCCCAGCCATCGCCATCACCACCCTGGATGTGGCGTTCAAGGTTGGCAACAATGCCTGGCGCGCAGTTTCCGATTTTGCCATGTACGGCATGATCGCCTTTGCCTTGTATGCCCTCTTCGTATTGCTGCGCTGGCCGCTGGAAAAGCGCGCCCGCGAGCGGCGGGCCCAGGCTGAGGCCGCGGCCCAGCGCGAGCAGGCCGAAGATGACCGGCTCGGCGCTCAGGCCCCTTTGGCCGCCGAGCGCAGCGACCGTTACCGTGACCTCCCGCCACCTGCGGCACCCCGGGGAAATGGCCGGGTCGAGCCCCGTCTGTAAGCGGAGACACAGCCATGTGCGAACTGTTGGGCATGAGTGCCAACGTCCCTACCGACATTGTCTTCAGCTTTACCGGCCTGATGCAGCGCGGTGGCCGCACCGGCCCGCACCGCGATGGCTGGGGCATAGGCTTCTATGAAGGGCGCGGCCTGCGCCTGTTCCAGGACCCGGCTGCCAGCAGCGAGTCGGAGGTAGCCAGCCTGGTGCAGCGCTACCCGATCAAGAGCGAAGTGGTCATTGGCCATATCCGCCAGGCTAACGTCGGCAAGGTCTGCCTGGCCAACACCCACCCGTTCATGCGCGAAATGTGGGGCCGTAACTGGTGCTTTGCGCACAACGGCCAGTTGGGCGCCTTCAAGGGCCTGGGCAGTTTCTATCGGCCGGTAGGCGATACCGACAGCGAAGCGGCCTTTTGCGACCTGCTCAACCGCATTCGCAGCGCCTTCCCCGAGCCGGTGCCGGTGGAACAGCTGTTGCCGGTGCTGGTCGAAGCCTGTGCCGGTTACCGCGGGCAGGGCGTGTTCAACTGCATGCTCAGCGACGGTGACTGGCTGTTCTGCTTCTGTTCGACCAAGCTGGTGCACATTACCCGGCGTGCGCCGTTTGGTGCGGCACGCTTGAAGGATGTCGACCTGATCGTCGACTTCCATACGCAAACCACCCCCAACGACGTGGTCACGGTGATTGCCACCGAGGCCCTGACCGAGAACGAGACCTGGCAGCGCTACGAGCCGGGTCAATGGGCCCTGTGGCGGCACGGTGAATGTGTGGCGCACGGCCAGAGCTAAGGACGCTGCATGTTCAGAAGTTACCTGCGGTTGCTGCTGTTCACCTTCGGCCTGTTGGCCGGTATTCAGGTGCCGGGGCTGGTGAAAGACTACAGCCAGCGGGTGGAGGCGCACCTGTACGAGTCGCGCGAGGCGCTGGACGGCTTCAAGCAGACGGCCGAGCGCTTTTTCAATGGCGACCTGCAGGCCTTGCTAAGGCACTACCGCAGCAGTGATGACCCGGTGTTCAACAGTGACGCCAACAGCATCGAAAGCCTGATGATCCGCAACCAGTTGCTGGAGAACGAGTGGCAGGCCATGCAAGGGCCTTGGGCCGCACGCACCTGGCATGTGCTGGTGCAGGCCGACCCGCAGCTGCGTGAAGAAACCCTCAACGGCTACAGCTACCAGATTCTGCTGGTGCCCGAGGCCATCGGCTGGGGTGTTGGCGCAGGGTTCGTGCTGGCGTTCTTGGTCGAAAGCCTGTTGCTGGGGCTTGGCTGGGTGATCCTCGGGGGGCGGCGCCGGGTGGTGAAAGAGAGCTGGCGCTGAAGGTGATCGCCAGCACAGGCACTGCGTCCTCAACGCCAACCCCTAGGAAACCAGCACGATCCGCTGCCCACCCATGTCCCGTGCATACCCCTCCAGCACCTGTCGGCACAGCCCGACTACCTCATCCACCAGCGCCACGCCGGTCTGCCAGGCCACCACCAGCTCCAGGCTCGGCGGCGGTTGCAGTCCCGCCAGCAACACCAGCTCGCCGCGGCCCAGCTCGGCATCCACCAATGCCGGTGGCAACGCGCCGATGCCGAAGCCGTCGCGTAGCAGCCGGGTAATGGCCGCCACCGAGTTCACGCAGTTCAGCCGCGGTGCGTCAGCCCCGGCACCCTGCAGCAGGCTCAGCACCTCCTGGTGCGGCCGTGAATTCTTCGAGAAGGTGATGATCCGCTCCCGACCAAGCTCGGCCAGCGAGCCGAAAGCGCGGTGCTGGGGCGAGCCGGCGGCAACCACCCAGCCCATCGGGTAGCGCGCCAGATCCAGGCTGCGGATCGACTGCTCGCGCAGCAGGTCGGTCTGCAGGATCACGTCGAGAAACCCCTTTTGCAGTTGCTCGCGCAGGTTCAGTGCAGTGTCCGCCACCAGCTCGATTTCTACCTGTGGGTGGCGCTCGGTCAGTTCCGCCACCAGCGCACTCATCCAGGTGTGGATGACCGTGTCCATCACCCCGATGCGAATTCGCCCGACCTTGGCCCGGTCGCTGTCCAGCGATTGCTTCATGGCCTTGGCGGTGTCCAGCATGCGTTCGGCGTATTCCAGCACCTTGCCGCCTTCCGGGGTCAGGCTGACGCCGCGCGAGTCGCGCAGCAGCAGCTTCACGCCCAGGTCGGCCTCCAGCGCGGCAATACGGCTGGAGACCGAGGCCTGGGTGGTGAACAGCTTGTCTGCGGTCAGGCGGAAGCTCTTGAGGCGGGCGACCCAGACAAAGGTTTCGAGAAAGCGAAGGTTCATGATCAGTTTTTCTTGTTCCAGACCGGCGGTTTTTCTCGTTGGACGCAGCGCGCGCGGGCTCCGAACATTGGCCCAGGCCGCGACAGTACAGGTCGCCCATACAACAATACCAACAAGCCGAGGCAAGCATGAACCCCACCGGCGTGCAGCAGCAGGTCAGTTCTTCCCCTTCGTCCGGGCCGTTCGCCTGGTACCGCGACATCGACTCACAGCAACGGCGCACCTTCTGGAGCTGCAAGATTGGCTACGGCCTGGATGGCATGGACACCCAGATGCTCAGCTTCGTCATCCCCACGCTGATCATGCTGTGGGGGATCACCACCACCGAAGCCGGGCTGATCCACACCAGCACGCTGATCGCCTCGGCGGTGGGCGGCTGGATAGCCGGTATCCTCTCCGACCGCATCGGCCGCGTACGTACCCTGCAACTGACGGTACTGTGGTTTGCGTTTTTCACTTTTCTCTGCGGGTTCGCCCAGAACTACCAGCAGTTGCTGATCGCCCGAACCTTGATGGGCTTCGGCTTCGGCGGCGAGTGGACCGCCGGCGCAGTGCTGATCGGCGAAGTGATCCGCGCCCAGGACCGTGGCAAGGCGGTCGGCATGGTGCAGTCCGGGTGGGCCATTGGCTGGGGCCTCACCGCCATCCTCTATGCACTGCTGTTCTCCTGGCTGCCGCCTGAGCAGGCCTGGCGGGCACTGTTCCTGTTGGGCCTGGTGCCGGCCCTCTTCGTGATCTTCGTGCGCCGCCTGGTCAAGGACCCGGAGGTCTACCGCCAGGCCAAGGCGACGCCAGCGGCCGAGGCACCGTCGCACTTCTACGAGATTTTCGCCCCAGGCATGCTCTGGACCACCGTGCGCGCCTCGTTGTTGACCACAGGCGCGCTGGGCGGTTACTACGCCATCACGTCCTGGTTGCCGACCTTCCTCAAGAATGAACGCGGCCTGAGCGTGCTGGGAACCGGTGGCTATCTGGCGATGGTCATCGTTGGTTCGTATGTGGGCTACGTCGTCAGTGCGTACCTGTCCGACCTGCTGGGGCGTAAGAAGAACTTCATCCTGTTCGCCGTGGGCTCGTTCGTCATCGTGCTGCTGTACACGCAGATGCCCGTCAGCGATGGCGTGATGCTGTGGCTGGGCTTCCCGCTGGGCTTCTTCGCCTCGGGGATCTTCAGCGGCATGGGCGCGTTCCTGACAGAGCTGTTCCCAACACGTATCCGCGGTTCGGGGCAGGGCTTCTGCTACAACATCGGCAAAGTCGTTGCGGCGCTGTTCCCGTTGCTGATTGGCTTGCTCGGCCAGCAGGTGCCGCTGGGCCTGGGTATCGGTGTGTTTTCTGCCGTGTCCTATGGCGTGGTGATCGTTGCAGCGCTGAGCCTGCCGGAAACACGCGGCAAACAGTTGCAAGCGCGGTAAGGTAGGCACATGCACGACAACAACGGAGGCCGCGTGGTGGAACGCCTGCTACTCAATTGCGACATGGGTGAAAGTTTCGGCAGCTGGCGCATGGGCCTGGATGCCGAGGTCATGCCCTACATCGACTGCGCCAACATCGCCTGCGGTTACCATGCCGGTGACCCTGGCATCATGCGCCGCACCGTGGCCCTGGCACTGGAGCACGGGGTGGCGATCGGTGCCCACCCGGCCTACCCGGACCTGGTCGGCTTCGGGCGCCGGTCCATGGCCTGCAGCCCCGAGGAAATTCGCGATTTGCTGCACTACCAGATCGGCGCACTGGAGGGCATCTGCAAGGTGCTCGGCGGCCGTGTGGCCTATATCAAGCCGCATGGCGCGCTGTACAACGACATGATGGCCGACCCGCTCAAGCTGCGCACCGTGCTGGAAGCTGTGGCGGCTTACGGCAGCGACCTGCCGCTGATGCTGATGGCCACCGCCGACAACCGTACGGCCCAGGCGCTGGGGGATGAAATCGGCGTGCCGCTGTGGTTCGAGGCATTCGCCGACCGGGCCTATACCGCCAGCGGCCACCTGGTCTCGCGGCGCCTGCCCGGCGCCGTGCATCACGACCCGGCGCGTGTGGTGGAGCAGGCCGAGCGCCTGGCCCGTGGCGATACGCTGGTGGCGAACGATGGCAGTGCCTTGAAGCTGGCGGCCAGCACACTGTGTGTGCATGGCGACAACGACAGTTCGGTAGCAGCGGTGCGGCAGATTCGCCAAGCCCTCGATGCCATGGAGCGATGATGAAGCTGCGTATCGAAGTGGTCGCGGTCGACAGCCTGATGGTGCGCCTGTTCGAGCGTATCGACGAGACCAACATGCCGTGGATGCTTGCTGCCAGCCAGTGCTTGCGCGCAGCGTTCGGCCAGCACCTGCTGGACTTGGTGCCGTCGTACACCACGCTGATGGTGCACTTCGACCTGCCGCCGGCTGAGGCGAGGGCGCTGATCGCCCAGGCCCTGGACGGTTTGCAGCCTGACGCCGGCAGTGGTGGCCGGCGCCACGAGATCCCGGTGTGGTACCACGCCAGCGTCGGCCCGGAGCTGCCTGTACTGGCTGCCCGCAGCGGCTTGACCGAGGGTGAAGTGGCCCGCTTGCACAGCGAGCGCGAGTACCCGGTTTTTGCCTTGGGCTTCGCCCCCGGGTTCGGCTTCATGGGCCTGGTCGATGAACGCCTGGCCAGCCCCCGCCTGAGCACCCCGCGCAAGCGCGTGGCGGCGGGCAGCGTGGGTATTGCCGAGCGCCAGACAGCAGCGTACCCGGCGGTGTCGCCGGGGGGCTGGAACCTGATCGGGCGTACCCCGGTGCGCCTGTTCGACCATGAACGTGAGGGCTATAGCCTGTTGCAACCCGGTGACCGGGTGCGCTTCGTGGCGGTTACGCGTGATGAGTTTCTGGCCCTGGGCGGCGATGTGGAGGCGCAAGGATGAAGCAGTTGACGATCGAGGCCAGCAACGCCTTGTGCCAGTTGCAGGACGCCGGGCGCTTCGGCGTACGGCACTTGGGCGTGACCCAGGGCGGGGCGCTGGACTGGGTGGCGATGTACTGGGCCAACTGGCTGTTGGGCAATTCGCTGGCCGCACCTGTGGTGGAGGTCGCGCTGGGTGGCTTCTGTGTGGTGGCGCAGCAGGATTGTGTGCTGGCGCTGGCCGGTGCCGACCTGGATGCGCGAGTTGATGATCAGCCGGTAGCGCCCTGGCGCAGCTTTGCTTTGGGCAAAGGGCAGCGCTTGGCCCTGAAGCAGCCCAACCAGGGCGTTCGGGCGTACCTGGCGGCGCCTGGCGGGTTTCGCGGCGAGGCGGTGCTGGGCAGCTGTGCCACCGTGGTACGCGAAGCGCTGGGCGGTACAGACGGCCAGGGCGCTGCGCTTGGTAAAGGCCAGCTGCTGGCTTTCGCGGATACGCCGGCAACCCT
Source organism: Pseudomonas sp. p99-361 (assembly GCF_003935475.1). NCBI lineage: Bacteria > Pseudomonadati > Pseudomonadota > Gammaproteobacteria > Pseudomonadales > Pseudomonadaceae > Pseudomonas > Pseudomonas sp. p99-361. The sequence goes on from NZ_RHQO01000030.1 coordinate 25,044, forward strand.
TCGTGAAGTGCCGGATGCGTTGCGCCCGCGCTATCACCACAAGCCTGTGCTCGACCTGGTGATGGGCGCGCAGCTCGGCGATTTCAGCGGTACCAGCCTGTACCAGGCATTCAACACCGACTGGACCCTGGACAGCCGGGCCGACCGCATGGGCATCCGTCTACTGGGGCCGCAGTTGGTCTACCAGGGCGCGCCGATGATTTCCGAGGGCATTCCCCTGGGAGCGGTGCAGGTGCCGCCGGACGGGCAACCGATCGTGTTGCTCAATGACCGGCAGACCATTGGCGGTTACCCGCGGCTGGGGGCGTTGACGCCGCTGGCGCTGGCGCAACTGGCGCAGTGCATGCCGGGGGCGCAGGTGAAGTTCAGGGCGGTGGTGCAGGATGAGGCGTGGCGGGAGCAGCAGCAATACTTGGGCCGGTGGTTGTAAGGCTGCGGGCCCTTTCGCGGGCACGCCCGCTCCCACACAGGCCTGCGCCATACCTGTAGGAGCGGGCGCGCCCGCGAAGAGGCCAGACCGCTGGCAAGTGGCAGCCCGTTCTATCTCACTTTGAGAGATACCGCATCCCTTCCTCCAACCCCTGCAAGGTCAGCGGATACATCTTGTCCTCGATCAACTCCCGCACCAGGTGGGTCGAGGCGGTGTAGTCCCAAGCCTGCCGGGGATAGGGGTTGATCCAGATAATCTTCCTGAATTTCTCCATGAAACGCTGCAGCCACACGTACCCGGCTTCTTCGTTCCAATGCTCCACGCTGCCACCGGGCTGGGTGATTTCGTAAGGCGCCATGGCCGCATCACCAACGAAGATCACTTTGTAGTCGTCGCCATACTTGTGCAGCAGATCGAACGTGGAAAACCGCTCCGAGGTGCGGCGCAGGTTGTTCTTCCAAACCGACTCGTACACGCAGTTGTGGAAGTAGTTGTACTCCAGGTGCTTGAACTCGGTCTTGCAGGCCGAGAACAGTTCTTCGCACACCTTGACGTGGGCGTCCATGGAACCACCGATGTCGAACAGCAACAGCAGCTTCACGGTGTTGCGCCGCTCCGGGCGCATCTGGATGTTCAACAACCCGGCATCGCGCGCGGTGTGGTCGATGGTGCCGTCGATGTCGAGCTCTTCGGCGGCGCCTTCACGGGCGAACTTGCGCAGCCGGCGCAGGGCCAGCTTGATGTTGCGCGTGCCCAGTTCCACCTGGTCGTCGAGGTTCTTGTACTCGCGCTGGTCCCAGACCTTCACCGCCTTGCCCTGGCGTTTGCCGGCCTCGCCCACGCGGATGCCCTCGGGGTTGTAGCCGCCCGAACCGAACGGGCTGGTGCCGCCGGTGCCGATCCACTTGTTGCCGCCGGCGTGGCGCTCCTTCTGCTCTTCCAGGCGCTGCTTGAAGGCCTCGATGAGCTTGTCCAGGCCACCCAGCGACTGGATTTGCGCGCGTTCTTCGTCGCTGAGCGAGCGCTCGAACTCCTTGCGCAGCCAGTCTTCCGGGATCAGCGCCTCGATGTGCTGGTCGAGGTTTTCCAGGCCTTTGAAGTAAGCGGCGAAGGCGCGGTCGAACTTGTCGAAGTAGCGTTCGTCTTTCACCAGAATGGCGCGGGCGAGGTAATAGAATTCGTCCATGTCGGCGAACACCACGTGCTTTTGCAAGGCCTGGTGCAGGTCGAGCAGTTCACGCACCGACACCGGCACCTTGGCCGCACGCATTTCATTGAACAGGTTGAGCAGCATGGCCCGGCTCCTGTCAGCGGTTGCCGCGCCGGCTCATGAAGGCCAGGCGCTCGAGCAGTTGCACGTCCTGCTCGTTCTTCACCAGCGCACCGGCCAGCGGCGGGATCGCCTTGGTCGGGTCGCGTTCACGCAGCACCGCTTCACCGATGTTGTCGGCCATCAGTAGCTTGAGCCAGTCGACCAGCTCGGAGGTGGAAGGCTTTTTCTTCAGGCCAGGCACCTTGCGTACGTCGAAGAACACGTCCAGCGCCTCGCTGACCAGCGCCTGGCTGATGTTCGGGTAGTGCACGTCGACGATCTGCTGCAGGGTGCTGCGGTCGGGGAAGGCGATGTAGTGGAAGAAGCAGCGGCGCAGGAAGGCGTCGGGCAGTTCCTTTTCGTTGTTCGAGGTAATGATGATGATCGGGCGCTGCCGGGCCTTGATGGTCTCGTCGATTTCGTAAACGTAGAACTCCATCTTGTCCAGTTCCTGCAACAGGTCGTTGGGGAACTCGATGTCGGCCTTGTCGATTTCGTCGATCAGCAGGATGACTCGCTCCTCGGCCTCGAAGGCTTCCCACAGTTTGCCCTTCTTCAGGTAGTTGCGCACGTCATGGACCTTGTCCACGCCCAGCTGCGAGTCGCGCAGGCGGCTGACCGCGTCGTACTCGTAGAGGCCCTGGTGGGCCTTGGTGGTGGACTTGATGTGCCAGGTGATCAGGCGCGCGCCGAACGAAGCTGCCAATTGCTCGGCGAGCATGGTCTTGCCGGTGCCGGGTTCGCCCTTGACCAACAGCGGGCGTTCGAGGGTGATGGCCGCGTTTACCGCCAGTTTCAGGTCGTCTGTGGCGACGTAGTCGCGGGTGCCTTCGAACTTCATGGGGCTGTCCTCTGTTGTAAGCCTGTGCCGGCCTCTTCGCGGGCACGCCCGCTCCCACAGGAATTGCACAAACTTCTGAATCTGCGGAAGTACCTGTGGGAGCGGGCGCGCCCGCGAATGGCCCAACACCTGTTTTCGATTTGTTACCGACTATAACGCGGGCCCGGGCACCTGCAAACGCAGACCGGGTATTCAGTCCCTGAATGCCCCGTCACGCTGTTTCAGTCGGACTTCGGCGCCGGTTGCTCATAGCGTGCATTGAACGCCTGGATGAAGCCGTTGCGCAGGATCTGCAGGAAGGCCTCGAAGGCGCTGATGTTCTGCTTGTGCACGCTGCCGCTGAGCTCCACCCGGGTGGCGAACTGGTTTTTCGGCTGGTTCTTCAGCACCGTCTCGGAGGCGCCCACCACGGCCTCCCACACCGAGCGGAAGAAGCCTTTGTCCTTGTTCTCGACATCTTGCTGCCAGTCGAACACGTCCACGTCACGCAGCAGGGGTTTGATGTAGCCATTGAGGCGGCCGTTTTCCGCCTGCGCCTCGATGACCACGTCACCATGCCCTGCGCTGAAGTCGAACTTGCCGTAGGCACTGGCGAAGTCATTCAGGTTGCGCAGCTCTATGCCGGTGGCACGCAGGCGGAATTCGAAGTCATCGAAGTCACTGAACGGGTCGAAGGTGGCGCGGCTTTCGACCTTGGCATTGCCGGCGATCAGCGCCGTGCCCTCAAAGCTGGCGTCGCGCCGGCCTTGCTTGTCGCGCACGTTGGTCAGGTTGCTGATGGTGGCGTCCAGCCGGGTTGCCTTGAGATTGACCGGGGGGTTGGAATTGAAATTGCGAAAGGTCAGGGTGCCCTTGTCTATATGTACTTCATCGAGGGTGATCGGCAGCAGCTTTTCCAGTTGTTGCCGCCAATCGGTGCCCTGGCCGGTCTGCGAGGCCTGCTTGTTGCCGCCGTCGACGAAGTTCAGTTCGGGCTGCTCGAAGATCACTTTCGCCACCACGGCCTTGTCGTAGATCAGCGAGTGCCAGCTGACCGACAGGTCGATAACCGGTGCATCCAGCAGCGGCACTGGCACCTTGCCGCTGGTCTTGACGATCCGCAGGCCGTTGATCCGGTAGGCCCCGCGCCACCAGGCCAGGTCCACGTCGGCCACGTGCCCACGGTAGTCGCCCATGTCGGCCAGCTTGTCGTTGAGGTAGTCGCGTACCAGGTAGGGCAGCGCCAGGTGCAACGCCACCAGCAGCGCCACCAGGCTGGCCAGGCCGATCAGCGGCCAGCGATAACGGGCTTTCATCGGGGTGTCTCCCAGGAGGATGTGCGGTGGACCGCAATGCGCCCGGCTGAGTTCGAACAGGCTTTACGGGCCTACGGCCGGGGCTTACCCTTGAGGTCTTTTCCTGCTCGCTTTCATGCCAAGGACCCCTGCCATGAGCCGTATCTTTGCAGACAACGCCCATTCCATCGGCAACACGCCGCTGGTGCAGATCAACCGGATCGCCCCGCGTGGCGTGACCATCCTGGCCAAGATCGAGGGGCGCAACCCGGGCTACTCGGTCAAGTGCCGCATTGGCGCGAACATGGTCTGGGATGCCGAAAGCAGCGGCCGGCTCAAGCCGGGCATGACCATAGTCGAGCCCACCTCGGGCAACACCGGTATCGGCCTGGCCTTCGTTGCCGCCGCGCGTGGCTACAAGCTGATGCTGACCATGCCCGCGTCGATGAGCCTCGAACGGCGCAAGGTGCTGAAGGCGCTAGGCGCCGAACTGGTGCTGACCGAGCCGGCCAAAGGCATGAAGGGCGCCATCGACAAGGCCAACGAAATCGTGGCCTCAGACCCGGCGCAGTACTTCCTGCCAGGCCAGTTCGAGAACCCGGCCAACCCCGCCATTCACGAAAAAACCACGGGCCCGGAAATCTGGAACGACACCGACGGTGCGGTGGACGTGCTGGTGGCGGGGGTGGGCACGGGCGGCACCATCACCGGTGTGTCGCGCTACATCAAGCATACCCAGGGCAAGGCGATCCTGTCGGTGGCCGTGGAGCCAGAGGCTTCGCCACTGATCACCCAGACCCTGGCCGGCGAAGAGCTCAAGCCCAGCCCACACAAGATCCAGGGCATCGGGGCTGGCTTCGTACCGAAAAACCTCGACCTGTCGATTGTCGACCAGGTGCTGACGGTGGCTGACGAAGAGGCCAAGGCCATGGCCATTCGCCTGATGCAGGAAGAGGGCATTCTCTGCGGCATTTCTTGCGGCGCAGCCATGGCGGCGGCCGTGCGCCTGGCGGAAAAACCGGAAATGCAAGGCAAGACCATCGTCGTGGTGCTGCCCGATTCCGGCGAGCGTTATTTGTCGAGCATGCTGTTCAGCGACATGTTCAGCGACCAGGAAAACCAGCAGTAACCGGCCATGCCGCTGACCGGGCTCAATGTTCGGCAGCCTGGTTGACTGCACAATCTTCATCGACACGATCCCGCCCGGGTGGTTTGTACCGCGGCGGGATCGGTTTATGATGGCAGGATGATTTTCAGGAGAGCAGGCCGCGCAGCCCTGTTTCTTCCCCTAGGAGTGATGCATGACCTTATCCTTTGCAGCCAAGGCGGGTGTCTTGCTGGTGTTCTTCGCCAGCGTGCTGTTCGTGCACCTGCGCGGCAAGGCCCGCCTGCCGGTGTTGCGCCAGTTCGTCAACCATTCGGCGCTGTTCGCCCCCTACAACGCCTTGATGTACCTGTTTTCCGGGGTGCCGTCCAAACCCTACCTGGACCGCCAGCGCTTCCCGGAACTGGATGTGCTCAAAGACAACTGGCAGGAAATCCGCGAGGAGGCCATGCGCCTGTTCGACGAGGGCTATATCCGCGCCGCCGAAAAGGACAACGACGCCGGCTTCGGTTCGTTCTTCAAGAAGGGCTGGAAGCGGTTTTACCTGAAGTGGTACGACAAGCCGCTGCCATCGGCCGAGGCGCTGTGCCCCAAAACCGTAGAACTGGTCAGCAGCATTCCCAACGTCAAGGGCGCGATGTTCGCCCTGCTGCCTGGCGGTAGCCACCTGAACCCGCACCGCGATCCATTCGCCGGTTCGTTGCGTTACCACCTGGGCCTGTCCACGCCGAACTCCGACGCCTGCCGCATCTACGTCGATGGGCAGGAGTACGCCTGGCGGGACGGCGAAGACGTGATGTTCGATGAAACCTACGTGCACTGGGTGAAAAACGAGACCGATGTGACCCGGGTGATCCTGTTCTGCGACATCGAGCGGCCGTTGAGCAACCCGCTGATGACCCGCATCAACCGCAAGGTCAGTGCCTTCCTGGGCCGCGCCACCGCGCCGCAGAACACCGACAACGAGCGGGTGGGCGGCATCAACCAGGCGTATGCCTGGAGCAAGCGCTTCTCCAACAAGCTCAGCACTCGCGTGAAGCAGTTCAAGCGGGCCAACCCCAAGGCCTACCGGGTCTTGCGCCCGGTCCTGGCGGTGGTCGTGGCTTATCTGTTTTACCGCTGGTTGTTCTGAGCGCAGGCTGGCCTGTGCGCGGGTTCACCCGCGCACAGGCCAGCTCACCTCACACTGGCGCCCGCTATTGCCCAATCGTGGGTTCACCGCTATTCTCCACAACACTTCCTTCCCTGAAGCCTGAATCATGCCCGCCAAGCCCTCCACCACCAGCTTTGCCATCGCGCCAGTCGCGGGCATGGTCGTGCGTGGCAGCCAGCAGCCGGCCATGGTCAGTCATTACCCACCACCTGTCAGTGGCGCCGTAGGCGGCGTAGCTCCGCCATGCTGCGTGGTCGTGTTGGGCTGATCGGCTTCGGCCGAGTCCCTTCGCACACGCAACCCACTGAACCCGGCCGGCTACTTAGTGCGCTTTAGCGCAGGCCGTCCGCTTGGCTTATCTGCCTATCATCAGGTGGCAATTCATGTCCTTTTTCAACAAAGCATCCGTGGCCTCGGCGGCCACTACCAGCCTGTTCGTCCTGCTGTGGAGCAGCGGGGCGATCGTTTCCAAACTTGGCCTGGCGCATGCCAGCCCGTTCGCCTTCCTGCTGCTGCGCTCTGCCTTGGCCCTGGCGGGCCTGTTGCTGATCGGGCCGTTGCTGGGGCTGCGCTGGCCACGCCGTAAGGGCGCCATGCTGCGTGCCCTGGGCACTGGCTGCGTGTTGCTCGGGGCTTATCAGATCTTCTATCTGCTGGCCCTCGACACCCACGTCACGCCAGGCATCATGGCCACGGTCATGGGCGTGCAACCGATCCTCACCGTCGTGCTGATGGAGCGCCAGCGTTCGATCAGCCGCCTGTTCGGCCTGGGGCTGGGCTTGAGCGGCTTGATCATGGTGGTGTACCAGGGGCTCAACCTGGGTGGGGTGTCGCTGGCGGGCATGCTGTTCGCCCTGCTGGCGCTGGCCAGCATGACCTGCGGTTCGATCCTGCAAAAACGCATCACCGACAACCCCATGGGCACGCTGCCGCTGCAGTACCTGGCCGGCTTTGCCCTGTGCGCGCTGTTCGCACCCTTGCAACCCTTACAGGTGCAGTGGACCGGGGGGTTCGTGGCTGCCTTGCTGTGGATGGGCCTGGTGGTTTCGCTGCTGGCCACCTTGCTGCTGTATCGGCTGATCGCCAAGGGTAACCTGGTCAACGTCACCAGCCTGTTCTACCTGGTGCCGGCGGTCACCGCGGTGATGGACTTGCTGATCTTCGGCAACCGCCTGGCGCCGCTCAGCCTGCTGGGCATGGGGTTGATCGTGGTCGGCCTGCTGTTCGTGTTCCGCAAGCCTGCCAAGCGCCTGGCCAAGGCCTGAGCCCTAGCGGAACTCGGCGGGGATGGCGTGCCGGAGTACGCCTTCCTCGAAGTCCAGCAGCCCGGCTTCGCGCTGGGTGAGCAGGTAGTAGAGCAGGGTGTCGATTGAGCGCTTTTGCGGTACTGCCACGGCCAGCAGTCTTACCGACTGCTCGGTTTCACAGGCGCAGCCGAAATCCTGCAAGGCAGCGCGAACCTGATCGAGGGTTTCCGGGGGCTTGACCAGCACCCGGAACACCGAGGTGCCGCTGCTTTGGCGCAGTTCGGCGAACCAGGTCTGGCCGTCTTCTTCATAGGTGCCGATAAGGTCACCCGGCGCGATGCCGTACACATGAAAGGGGATGTTGTCCACGGCATGGCCGCCTTCCACAGCCTTGGCCCAAAGGCCTTCGACCGAGGCCGGTGGGTAGCCGTTGGCGTCCTGTTCCAGGCGGAACAGCACCTTCTTGCAGGTCGGGTTCATGCCGTTCTCCCGGTCAATTGCGCGCCGGGCGCAGTACCAGCCACAAGGCCACAGCAATCAGCAGGCCGCCATACAGGTGCGCCAGCGACAGCGGCTCGTCCAGCAGCCATGCGCCCCACAGCACGCCGAACACCGGGATCAGGAAGGTCACGGTGCTGGCCTTGACCGGGCCTATTTCTGCCAGCAGACGGAAGTACAGGATATAGGCGAATGCCGTGCACAGCAGGCCCAGGCCGAGCAGCGACAGCCAGACCTGCCAGCCGCCCCAGCTGGCGGGCGGCTGGCTGAGGGCGCTCCAGGCGAACAGCGGGCTCAGCATCAGCGTAGCGCCGAGCATGCTGCCCAGCGCCGACAGGCGGCTGTCCAGGCCACTGATCCAACGCCGCGCGAGGAACCCGGCAAAGCCGTAGCAGGTGGTAGCTGCCAGGCACGCCAGGGCGCCTTGCAGCAGGGCCATGTCCAGGGCCACCGGCCCGGCCCCGCTGAGGATGCCGACACCGAGCAGGCCAAGGAAGATGCCGCAGAGCTTGGCCAACGTCATGGGTTCACGGAAGCACAGCACGCCGATCAGCACGCCCATCAGTGGCGTGGTGGCGTTGAAGATCGCCGAGTAACCGGCTGGCAGCACCTGAGCAGCTACGGAATAGAAGGTTGCCGGGATGCCGGAGTTGATCATGCCCAGTACCAGGCAGGCCCCGAGCTTGCCCTGAAAGTCCCAGCGCACGCGGCTGGCGGCGACGATGGCGACCAGGCCCAGGCAGGCGATCGAGACGCGAAAGAACGCGGTCGGCACCGTGCCCAGCTCGGGGGCGATAATGCGCATGAACAGGAAACTCGCCCCCCAGACGGCAGCAAGGGTCAGCAGGCGGGTTAGGGCAATCGGGCTCACAACGGTCTCCGGAGGGCAGGGCAGGGGCGCGAGTGTACGCGAGGGGGCGGGGCGATACTTGTGCTTTCTTGCGCAGTGAACCTGGCCCGCTTTTGCATCAGGCCGACTAAGCTGTGTAACTCATTCACCCATGAGGTGCCCGGCATGCCCCAACCCTGGCCCGCTGTCGAAATCGCCCGCACCATCCTGGCGGGCTTCGACGATTACCGTGACCACTTCCAGCGCATTACCCTCGGCGCCCGCCAGCGCTTCGAGCAGGCGCGCTGGCAGGAAATCCAGCAGGCCGCGGCTGCGCGCATCAGCCTGTATGAAGAAAAAGTCGCCGAGGTCAACGGCTGGCTGCGCCAGGCCTTCCCCGCGCCGGTGTTGCTGGACGTGGCGCAGTGGCCGCTGGCCAAACACGCCTACATTCAGCAGATCGACCCCCGGCTGGACGATGAGTTGGCCGAGACCTGGTACAACTCGCTGTTCTGCAGCCTGTTCAGCCACGACCAGATCAGCGATGGTTGCATGTTCATCCACACCACCCGGCCGTCGCTGCGCGGGCGCGAGCGCGCCGCGCAAACCCGTACCTATGCGCTGGGCGGTAGCCTGAAGGGAATGCTGCAGGCGATCTTCGCCGACTACCCGTTCGATGTCGCCTACGGTGACCTGGAGGGTGACCTGGCACGGCTGGAAGCGCAGGTGCGCGACTGCCTGCCCGACTGGGTTTGCAAGGACCCGGAGCTTGCGGTGGAGCTGTTCGTGCCCGTGCTGTACCGCAACAAAGGTGCCTACCTGGTGGGCCGCCTGTACAACCGCGATGAGCAATGGCCCTTGGTGATTCCCTTGCTGCACCGCGAGGGCCATGGCATCGAGGTGGACGGGTTGATCACCGACGAAGCCGAGGTGTCGATCATCTTCTCGTTCACCCGCTCCTACTTCATGGCCGATGTGCCGGTGCCGGCCGAGTTCGTGCATTTTCTCAAGCGCATTCTGCCGGGCAAGCACATTGCCGAGCTGTACACGTCGATCGGTTTCTACAAGCAAGGCAAGTCGGAGTTCTACCGGGCGTTGATCAACCACCTGGCCAACAGCGACGACCGCTTCGTCATGGCGCCGGGGGTGCGCGGCATGGTCATGAGCGTGTTCACCCTGCCGGGTTTCAACACCGTGTTCAAGGTCATCAAAGACCGCTTTTCACCGTCGAAAACCGTTGACCGCGCCACGGTGATCGACAAGTACCGGCTGGTGAAAAGCGTGGACCGGGTAGGGCGCATGGCCGATACCCAGGAGTTCGCCGACTTTCGTTTCCCACGCAGCAAATTCGAGCCCGATTGCCTGGCCGAGTTGCTCGAAGTGGCGCCCTCGACCGTGGCCCTGGAGGGCGACACGGTGCTGGTGCGCCACTGCTGGACCGAGCGGCGCATGACCCCGCTGAACCTGTACCTGGAGCGCGCGGGCGAAGGCCAGGTGCTGGCGGCGCTGGAAGACTACGGCCTGGCCATCAAGCAACTGGCGGCAGCGAACATTTTTCCTGGTGACATGCTGTTGAAGAACTTTGGCGTCACCCGGCATGGGCGGGTGGTGTTCTATGACTATGACGAAATCTGCTTTCTGACCGAGGTGAATTTCCGCCACATACCGCCACCGCGGTATCCGGAAGACGAGCTGTCGGGCGAGCCGTGGTATTCGATCGGGCCCCACGATGTGTTCCCCGAAGAGTTTCCGCCGTTTCTGTTTGCCGACATTGGCCAGCGACGCTTGTTCAGCCGCTTGCACGGCGAGTTGTATGACGCGGATTACTGGAAGGGCCTGCAGGCGGCCATTGGCGAGGGGAAGGTGATCGACGTGTTCCCGTATCGGCGCAAGGGGCGCTGATGGCGGTGTTGCAGGCCAAGCCCCTCACGCCTTCAGGCACTCTTCAGGCACTTCAGCTCACTGAAGTGGTCGCGCACCTTGGCCAACCGCGCTTGCAGCAACTGCCGCTGCTGCACGCTACTTTGCTGCACCAGGTCTACCAACAGGCTGCGCGCCTGTTGTTCGGTGTTCTGGAAGGCCGCGCGGTAGTCCGGCGTCCACAGGCTTTCCTTGTGTTGCAACAAGGTCGCCAGGCGCGGCTCGAAGCTGGCGTCGTTGCGTTGGTTCATCGCCAGCAGCAGCTGTTGCTGCCAGTGGGCGCGGTTGGCGATCCATTCGCGGTTCTGGTCGCCCAGCGCTGCTGACCAGGCTTGTACGCGTTGCTTCTGCACCGCGGACAGTGGGCCAAACCAGGCGGTCAGGCGTTTTTCCATACGCGCGCTGCGCTCGTTGACCTGCTCGGCCAGCGGGGTATCGACGTACTCTTTTTGCCGCTCGGCGATGTCGTCGCGGAACGCTTCACGCATTTCGGCCACCTGGCGGTCGCTCATGCCGCGCAACAACTCGGTCGCCGAAGGGGTGATTTCCTCGGCCACACGGCCAATCGCCTGGCGCGCTTCGCGGGTGCGTTGCTGCAGCGCCTGGTCGGTCACCTGGTTGTTGGCGACCATGGCGCGGACCCGCTCCAGCCAGTCGAGGTAGCCCGGTAACTGGGTCTTGCAGTGCCAGGCCAGGTGTTGCTTGAGGCGGTCGTCGAGCAAGGCCTTTTGCGTGCCGTTCATGTCCAGGTAGTCGCCCAGCGACCACGGCACCAGCCGATCGAGGTTGCGGTAGGCCAGGTCCATGCGGCTGCAGGCGCCAAGGGCCAGGGCGAATCCAAGGGCGATGAGCAGGGCTTTGGACAGGCGTGAAGGCATGTGCTGTTCCTTGCAGTGGCTGGCCAGACGGTAGACGCGAGGGGGGCACGGCGGTTCCACTGCATCAGCGGTCGGGCGGCGCGCTGGCTTCAGGTGTAGAATAGCCGCCTTGTTATGAGGATCATCGGAAATGGCTCTGCTTGGGCGTTACAACAGTTTGCAAATCGTGAAACACGTGGACTTCGGTCTGTACCTGGACGGCGGCGCCGATGGCGAGATCCTGCTGCCCGGGCGCTATATCCCGAAAAACGCCGAAACCGAAGTCGATGACTGGTTGAACGTGTTCATCTACCTGGACAGCGAAGACCAGCTGATTGCGACCACCGAGAAGCCCAAGGTGCAGGTCGGTGAGTTTGCCAGCCTCAAGGTCAAGGACATCAACGGTGCCGGCATCTTCCTCGACTGGGGCTTGTCCAAGGACCTGTTGATGCCGTACTCGGAAGAGGCGCGGCCGTTGAAGATCGGCGACTACTGCGTGGTGCACGTGTACCTCGACAAGCGCACCCGCCGCATCACCGCCACTTCCCGCCTGGACCGCTACCTCGACGTGGCCCCAGCCGATTACAAGGTCGGGCAGCCGGTCGAGCTGTTGGTGGCTGGCGAAACGCCGATGGGCTTCAAGGCCATCATCAACAACCGCCACTGGGGCCTGATCCACAAGAACGAAGTGTTCAAGTTCCTGCGCTCGGGCATGCACGAGAAGGGTTTCATCAAGGAACTGCGCCACGACGGCAAGATCGCCCTAAGTCTGCAGCCGGTGGGCGCCGCCCTGGCCGACAGCCTGCAGGAGCAGATCATGGCGCGCCTGGAGGCCGAAGGCGGGGTGCTGGGGGTGTGTGACAAGAGCGACCCGGCGTTGATCAGCAAGCTGTTCAATGTCAGCAAGGGCAACTTCAAGAAAGCCATTGGCGGCTTGTTCAAGCAGGGCTTGATCGTCATCCATGACGACCGGATCGAAAAGGCCTGATCAGGCCTGAACGAAGTTGCGGAAATCCAGCTGCTCGCCACCTGGGCGGGTGTCGCGCAGCAGCGAGTCGCGGTCGGCGCTCAGCGCCAGGCTGATGGTCGAGCGGCGCTTGCCAGGCTTGCGCACTTCCATCTGCTCCAGGTGGGCCTTGAGGAAGTTGGTCGGCAGTTTCAGGTGCTGCAGCTCGTCGGTTTGCGGGGTGTGCAGCAGCAGGTTGACCCAGTCGGCCTGGCCCTTGCCCAGCAGCGCCACCGGCACTTCGAACCACCATAGGTTGCGTTTGTTGTCCAGAATGGCGAACAGGGTGTTGCTGCTGTTCAGCACCGGGCGGGCCAGTGCTTGGTTGCGCCGGGCGATGGCGGCGGGTTTGTCGAGTTTCATGCAGGTTCCTGCGGGTTGACGCTATGAAGGCCTGCATTGTGAGGGGTGCCACGGGGCGGGGCAAGGTTTGATGGTTGTGCCTGCTGCGGGCGCGCCAGGTGGGGGGCACGGGCGCTGCCTTGGGTTGCGCCCCACCCCCGCCATCAGCCGGCCCTGGCGTTGCGTCAGCGACGAAGCGGCAGGCTCAGCTCGGAGGTTGCCCCGTCAGCGGTAGTCACGGTCGCGGTGAAGCTGCGCAACCCTGCGATGTCGTCCAGCGCCTGGGCAAACCGTGCCTGCCCTTGTGCGTCACTGTTCACCTGCACCTCGCCAAGGTAGTGCTCGGCCTCGGTGGCGTCGGCCTGGGCATTGCCGAAGAACTCAACGCGCAGCAGGCTCGATGCCGGCCCCTGTACTTCACCGCGCAGCACATTGCCTTCCAGCGCCAGCAGCCGTGGTGCCGGCTGATTGTGGTTGGGCAGCGGCTGGCACGGCTTGGGCTCGCCCTTGGCGTTGCAGATAAGTGCCTGGTCCTGCTTCGGCAGGTCGGCGCCAACCCCGCGTGAGCCCACGTACAAGGCGTGTGCCTGGGCTGGCACGCCAAACACGATGGCCCCGGTGCGCTGCCCGGGTACGCATGAGCCGCCCGCCTGGCAGCGGCGGATATCCTGGCTGTTGGCCCAGATGCGGTTCCCGCTGAGGCGTGTGGTAGTTACCTCAGGCTCCGGGCGCAGGGCCACGCCGATGCGGTTGCCGTGGATCAGGTTGCCGTCGAGGATGTTGCCCTCACCGGTGACGCTGACCCCGATCGAGTTGCCGCTGAAGGTGTTGGCCGCCAGGTAGTTGCGTTTGCCCCAGTTGATCTGCAGGCCGTCGGAGTAGTTCTCGAAGCGGTTGCGCACCACGCTGTTGTCGTTGCCCAGCAGAATCTCGATACCCTGTGAGGGCTCGGGGTTGGCTGCTGTGGAGCGGAACAGGTTGTCGGCTACCAGGTTGAATGCTGCGCCACGGGTCAGCTCCAGCCCATCCCCGTTGTCGATCAGCTGGTTGCGCAGCACCTTGTTGTTGGTAGTGGTAGCAGTAGGGTTACCTGCACCGTCGTCGCCAGTCAGCATGATGCCGGCGCCGCCTTTGTTGGCGACGATGCGGTTGTCTTCGATGACATTGTGGCTGGCGCGGTTGACCAGGATGCCGATGCAGAAATTGCGCACTTCCAGGCCGCGCAGTTGCACGCCCTGAGTGTCACGCAGCACCAGCCCAGGGTTGGTGGTGGTGCGCACATTGGTGCCGAACTGGCCGGGCAGGGCACCGGGGCAGGTGCGAACACCCTGGTCCTTGATGTAGGCGGAGCCATCGATGGCAATGTACTGACCCTCGCGTGCCCAGGCCAGCCCGGTGATGCTGACCGGGCCTTTGATTTCCGGCAGCGCGTGGCTGGGGCGGATCACATAAGGTGGCTTGCCCACGGCGGCGATGTCGATACGGTAATGGCCGGGGTTCCGGTTACTGGTTTCAATGGCCCAGCGCAGGGTGCCGGGGTTGCCGTCGTCGGTGTAACGCTCGACACGCAGGGTTTCAGGGCTGGCGGCAGCGGTGGCCAGGGTGGACAGGGGCAGCAGTGGCAGCAAGGCCAGCAGTGCAGGCATCAGACGCATGGGGCGGGTATCCGAAAACATTGTTCTTGTCGTGTGCTCGCCTGGCTTGAGGCGCACATTTGCACCGCATTCTAGGGGAGCCGTGGCGTCAACACAGGGCTGCCTGTGTGATTTGGTGCGGTATTCGCCCGTAGATTGACCGCTTGGCTTGCGGGTTGAAAATTCGTTGAAACTCTTGCGCTGGGTGCTGGGTCCACCTTTTTGTCGACACTGTACACGTGTCTCCATTTGCAGGAGTTTTGCCATGAGCGGTACTAAAGACAAAGTCAAAGGCCTGGCCAATGAGGCGATGGGCAACGTGAAACAAGGTGTCGGCAAGGTGACCGACAACGACAAGCTGCGTGCCGAGGGCAAGGCGCAAGAGCTCAAAGGCGAGGCGCAGCAAGTGAAGGGCGATGTGAAGGACGCGGTAAAAAAACCGTGATCTGAGCAAGCCTGTGCCGGCCTCTTCGCATACGTGCGAAGAGGCCGTTACTTTTGCCGCCAATTTCTTCAATCGCGACTGGGAGCAGCACAGCTTCGGCACGGTCTATTAGACTTGTGTGTTGATTCGATCAAGCGGCGAAAGGAGACGCTATGATTTTTTCCGCCCTGCAGGGCCTGCCTTTGCACCGCGTGCTGGCGCGCACCGTCAAGGAATTTCTCGATGACGAGATGTCCACCTATGCGTCGGCGCTGGCCTACCAGGCGCTGTTCTCGCTATTCCCATTCTTGCTGTTCCTGATTGCCCTGATCGGCTTTTTGCACCTGCCCGACTTTTTCTCCTGGTTGCGCCTGCAATCGGAGCTGGTGTTGCCACCCCAGGCCCTGGAGCAGGTGAACCCGGTAATCGACCAGCTACAGCAATCCAAGGGCGGGCTGTTGTCGGTCGGTATCGTGATCGCCTTGTGGACCGCATCGGCCGGTGTGCGCCTGATGATGAGCGCCATGAACGCCGCCTACGATGTGCCCGAGGGCCGGCCGGTTTGGAAGCGCATCCCGTTATCCATTTTCTACACCGTGGGCCTGGCCGGCATGCTGTTGGCAGCCGCTGCGCTGATGGTGCTGGGCCCGCAGGTCATGGAGTGGATCGCCGCCCAGATCGGCATGCAGGAGTTCATCGTCACCTTGTGGACGGTGTTGCGCTGGCCGGTGATCGTCTTTCTGCTGATGGTGGCGGTCGCGTTGATCTACTACGTAATGCCTGATGTGAAACAGAAGTTCCGCTTCATCACGCCGGGCTCGGTGCTGGCGGTGGTGGTGTGGATCATCGCGTCGCTGGGCTTTGCCTACTATGTGAAAACCTTCGCGGACTACAACGCCATGTACGGCAGCATTGGTGCAATCATCGTGCTGTTGCTGTATTTCTACATCTCGGCTGCTGTGCTGTTGCTTGGCGCCGAAATGAATGCGGTGATCGAGCACATGTCGGCCGAGGGCAAAAACCCCGGTGAAAAGGATTTCGACGAGCACGCGCCCGCGCAGACCATCAGTGTTCTGGGCCATGAGCACCCCACTTCGGGCCAGGCGCAGACTTCCGAGCCCAACCCCCGATGATCCGTGACATTCTCAAGATGGGCGACGAGCGCCTGCTGCGCGTCGCCGCGCCAGTGCCCGTGCAGCTGCTGGGCAGCGGCGAGCTGCAGCAACTGATCGATGACATGTTTGAAACCATGCGCCATGTCGGCGGCGTGGGCCTGGCCGCGCCGCAGGTAGGCATCGACCTGCAGCTGGTGATTTTCGGCTTTGAACGCAGCGAGCGGTACCCGGACGCCGAAGCGGTGCCGCAGACCATCCTGCTGAACCCGGTCATCACCCCGACTTCCACTGAACTGGAAGACGGTTGGGAAGGCTGCTTGTCGGTGCCCGGCTTGCGCGGCGTGGTACCACGCTTCAAGCACATTTGCTATGAGGGCATCGACCCACAGGGCAACGCGATCCGCCGCTTTGCCGAAGGCTTCCACGCGCGGGTGGTGCAGCATGAGTGCGACCACCTGATCGGGCGTTTGTACCCATCGCGGATCCAGGACTTTACCAAGTTCGGCTACACCGACGTGTTGTTCCCAGGGCTGGAAGCAGGCGACGACTGACCATGCTGCAGGGCCACCAGGCGTTTGCTGCGCTGGTAACGTTGCAAGCGGCCATGGAGGGTGTCGGGCAGGCACTGCGCCAGTTCGAAACCCAGGCGTTGATAGAACGCCAGCAGGTCGGGGTGGCAAAACAGCCAGGTTGGCCCGTCAGCCTGGGCCAGCGCCGCCTTCACCAGTTTGCCGGCTATCCCTTGCTGGCGCCGTTGCGGGTCGACGAACAGGCCGGTCAGCCAGAAACCCCCGGTTACCCTGGCCAGGCTCAGCCCGGCAATGATCCCCGGCCCCCTGGCTACCCACAACTGCGCATCGCTTGCCGCGCGCATGCGCGAGCCTTGTTGCCGGTAAAAGTGGTCCAGCAGCCGGCGTTCTGTATCCGCAAGTGTCGAGCAGGTTAATTGTTCAGAAATGGCGAATTTCCCCTGAGTACAGAGCAGAGGCTCTGGCGTAATGCTTTGCGGGTATTTTGTCGCAGATTGTTGCAAATTCGGCAAGAGTGAATATCCGAGTTCGGGGTTCAACTATTAACGGCCAGGCGTAGAATTTCAGGCATCCCCCCTGCAGTACGAAGCGGGATCGGTACTTCGTGCCATCTTCACCGTAGATGGCAACTTCTCCGCGCCGGAAACGGCATTAGAAGTCAATCGATCAGCTTGAATGCTCAAAAGGCAAAACACCATGAAACCATTACTGATTCTTGCATTGGTCGGTATGTCCTCGTTCGCCCTCGCCGATGAGGCCAAGTCCGTCTCCACCCAGCCAGTGGCCCAGCAGTACGACTACTCGATGAACCTGGATATCAAGCGGGTAATCGACCTGTCGACCATTCCCAATGTCTGCGAAGTGGTGCCTGCCACCATGACCTATGAAGACCACAACGGCCAGGTGCATACCATCCAGTACCGTGCCATGGGCGAGGGCTGCCAGCAGGGTTGACCGGCTACAGGAGGTTCGAGCGCCCCCGCGCGGCGCTCGAACGCCGTGGGCCGTTATCGCCAAACGCACTGAGCCGCTGCTCGGCGGGCCACCCTCGTGGGGCGGGCCTGGTCTATCGTGGACGTGGGGAATTCGCACAGCCTTGCTGTGTGAACTGCCACCCTGACTGCCACGGAGACAACACCCGATGAGCCTTGCCCCTGCTGCGCAAGCGCAACATGAGTTGTTGATCAGTCGCCTGATCGACGCCCCACCGGCCAAAGTGTTCCGCGCCTGGACCGAGCCCGAGTGGCTAAGGCAATGGTGGGGGCCGCATGGCATGAGCACCCCGGAATGCGAGATGCAATTGTGGCCCGGCGGCCTTTTCCGCACCTTGATGCGGGCGCCGGATGGTAGCGAGTACCCCACCCAGGGCGTGTTCCTGGAGATCGCGGCACCGCGGCGCCTGGTGTTCACCGATGCGTTTGGCCCCGGCTGGGTACCGTCGAACAAGGCGTTCATGACCGCCGTGATCAGCCTGGACGAGGAACGGGGCAAAACCCGTTATACCGCCCGGGCCTGGCACTGGAATGCTGCCGATTGCAAGGCCCACGAGGACATGGGGTTCTACCAGGGCTGGGGTGAGAGCCTGGACCGCCTGGTGGAGTTGGTCACCCAGCGGATGCCAGACTGATGGTTGCCTGGGGGCGGGCATTCGCCCGTCGCAGGGCCGGTAGTGCCAGCGCTATGCTCAGCTGGCAACGAAATTCGGTGGCGATACCAGTTCCACGGTCTGCTGCTTGCGTGGCGCCAGGATTTCCGCTTCGCCCTGCACCACCAGCTCATCGTTCTGGTTGTACACATTGGTCGCGATGCGCACTTTGAACTTGGGCAGTTTTTCCAGAATTTCCAGGCGTACGGTGAGCGTGTCGCCAATCTTCACCGGCTTCTGGAAGCTCATCTGCTGGCCCAGGTAGATGGTGCCAGGGCCTGGCAGGGTGCAGGCCACTGCCGCACTGATCAACGCGCCGCTGAACATGCCGTGGGCAATGCGTTCGCGGAACATGCTCTTGGCCGCAAACTCGGCGTCCAGGTGCACCGGGTTGTGGTCACCGGACATCGCCGCGAACAGCTGGATGTCGCGCTCTTCGACGGACTTCTGGTATTGCGCCTTCTGGCCTACTTCGAGGGCTTCGTAAGGCGTGTTGGTGACCTGGGACATCGGGGTTTCCTTGAGCGGTAGGCGAGGGTGGCTGTCATTCACTGCGCACGGGCCGATCAATGGCCAGTGCCTGTTCAAGCCAGCCGACAATGTCGGCAGTGACCTCGTTACGGTTGGTTTCGTTGAGTACTTCATGCCGCGCTTCAGGATAGACGCGTAGCTGTACATGTCGATTGCCGGTGGCGCGCAGGGCGTCGGCCAGATGGGTGAGACGCTTGCCGGCACTGACCGGATCACATTCCCCACCCATTATCAGTATCGGCAGGTTCGGATCGATCTGTGCGAGGTTACCCGGCTGGCTGATCTGCGCCAAGCCTTGCAGCAGGTCCAGCCACAGCTGGTTGCTGCACCGAAAGCCGCACAGCGGGTCGTTGACGTAGCGGTCGACCTCGGCCGGGTCGCGGCTAAGCCAGTCGAATGCCGTGCGGTTGGGCTTGAAGGCCTTGTTGAACGCGCCGAAGGACAACCATTCGATCACCGCACTTTTGCCCAGCGGCCCCTGGCGCCAGGCCTCCAGCCGCGCCACCAGCCGGGCCATGCGGTACAGCGCGGCAGGCTGGTAGTTGGAACCGCTCAGGATCGCCCCGTGCAGGCTGGCACTGTGGTGCAGCAGGTAAGCCTGGGCGATATAGCTGCCCATGCTGTGGCCGAACAGGAACAGCGGTGTGCCCGGGTAGTGTTGGCCAATGTACTGGGCCAGCCGGCCGAGGTCGTCGACCACGGCATTCCAGCCATGATGGCGGCTGAACAGGCCCAGGCTGCCGTGCTCGGCGCTACGCCCGTGGCCACGCTGGTCAGCGGCGAACACGGCAAAGCCAGCCGCGGCCAGGGCCAGGCCCAGGCGCTGGTAGCGCCCGGCATGCTCGGCCATGCCATGGGCCAGCAAGACTACGGCTTTCACTGGCGTGGCTGGCAGCCATTGGTGCACGTACAGGCGGCAGTGCTCGCTGACGGGCAGCCAGAAGGCGTCGTGGGGCATGGCGGCTCCTTGTGCGCATGGGGTACCGGAACAGTGTATGCACAACCGGCCCGATTGCAGGAAGGGCACAAATAAGATTCACAATGTTAATGGCGGCACTTGGCGTATAGGCCACCCTGGGCTTACCTGCTAACGTCGAAGCAACGCCTGTTTGCCGGTTGGCGACCAGGTCAAGGATCCAAGGACGCAGTTCAGGTCCAGGCAGAGGAACAATAATAAATGCAAGCCGACTTCTGGAATGACAAGCGCCCGGCGGGCGTGCCTTCCACCATCGACATCAATGCCTATGCCTCGGTGGTCGAGGTGTTCGAGCGCTCTTGCAAGCGCTTTGCCGACCGCCCGGCATTCAGCAACCTGGGCGTGACCCTGACCTACGCGCAACTGGAGCGACATTCAGCCGCGTTTGCCGCCTGGTTGCAGCAGCACACCGACCTGCAGCCGGGCGACCGTATCGCGGTGCAGATGCCCAACGTGCTGCAGTACCCGATCGCCGTGTTCGGTGCCATGCGTGCCGGGCTGATCGTGGTCAATACCAACCCGCTGTACACCGAGCGCGAGATGCGCCACCAGTTCAATGACAGCGGGGCGCGGGCGTTGGTCTACCTGAACATGTTCGGCAAGCGGGTGCAGGCCGTGTTGCCCGACACCGGCATCGAGTACCTGATCGAAGCGAAAATGGGCGACCTGCTGCCCACCGCCAAGGGTTGGTTGATCAACACGGTGGTCGACAAGCTGAAAAAGATGGTGCCAGCCTACCACTTGCCCCAGGCACTCTCGTTCAAGCAGGTGCTGCGCCAGGGGCGCGGCCTGTCGCCGCAACCGGTGCCGCAGAGCCTGGACGACATCGCCGTGCTGCAGTACACCGGCGGCACCACCGGGCTGGCCAAAGGCGCCATGCTTACTCACGGCAACCTGGTGGCCAACATGCTGCAGGTGCTGGCGTGCTTTTCGCAGCACGGCCCGGACGGGCAGAAGCTGCTCAAGGATGGCCAGGAGGTGATGATCGCGCCGCTGCCGCTGTACCACATCTACGCGTTCACCGCGAACTGCATGTGCATGATGGTCACCGGCAACCACAACGTGCTGATCACCAACCCGCGGGATATTCCCGGCTTCATCAAGGAGCTGGGCAAGTGGCGTTTCTCTGCATTGCTCGGGCTCAACACCCTGTTCGTGGCGCTGATGGATCACCCGGGCTTTCGCCGGCTGGATTTCTCGGCACTGAAAGTTACCAACTCCGGTGGCACGGCGCTGGTCAAGGCCACTGCCGAACGCTGGGAGGCGCTTACCGGCTGCCGCATTGTCGAAGGCTATGGCCTGACCGAAACCTCCCCGGTGGCCAGCACCAACCCCTACGGCCAGTTGGCCCGGCTGGGTACGGTGGGCATCCCGGTGGCCGGTACCGCCTTCAAGGTCATCGATGATGACGGCAATGAGCTGCCGTTGGGCGAGCGTGGCGAGTTGTGCATCAAGGGGCCGCAGGTGATGAAGGGCTACTGGCAGCAGCCTGAGGCCACCGCCCAGGCCCTGGATGCGGACGGTTGGTTCAAAACCGGTGATATCGCTGTGATCGACCCGGACGGCTTCACGCGGATCGTCGACCGCAAGAAGGACATGATCATCGTCTCGGGTTTCAACGTGTACCCCAACGAGATCGAAGACGTGGTGATGGGCCACCCGCAGGTCGCCAACTGCGCGGCCATCGGCGTGCCCGACGAGCGTTCCGGCGAGGCGGTGAAGCTGTTCGTGGTGCCGCGCGAGGGGGGGCTGAGCGTGGATGAGCTCAAGGCCTACTGCAAGGCCAACTTCACCGGTTACAAGGTGCCCAAGCACATCGTGCTGCGCGAGTCCCTGCCGATGACGCCGGTGGGCAAGATTCTGCGCCGGGAGCTGCGGGATATCGCTTGAGTCAGCTGCGAGCTGCGAGAAGCAAGCTGCAAGCTACAAGCTACAAGCTGTAAGCGTTGAATCAGAGCCTTTGGCACGCTCTATCTTGCCGCTTGAAGCTTGTAGCTTGCCACTTTAAGCTAAATACTCTAAAAATGACCTAAATTGTTCATTGAGTCATTTTTGTGACCGTAAGGCCCGTTTTGGCCTCTAGGCGACCCCAGGCAAAGCTGTTACTCTCGGCCCGCTTTCAGATGATCCGGTTTGCAACGAACCGTCATCTCATATCAATAATAAGCGCATCGACGCGTGAATCGAACTTCGCTGTTGCTGAAGGAGTGGGCTTCCATGATCGAACATTTTTGGAAGGATAAGTACCCAGCCGGGATTACGGCGGAAATCAATCCTGACGAATTCCCCAATATCCAGGCAGTACTCAAGCAATCCTGCCAACGCTTTGCCGACAAACCGGCCTTTAGCAACCTGGGCAAGACTATCACTTATGGCGAGTTGTATGCGCTGTCGGGGGCATTTGCCGCCTGGTTGCAGCAGCATACCGACCTTAAGCCGGGTGATCGCATTGCCGTGCAACTGCCCAATGTCCTGCAGTACCCGGTCGCGGTGTTCGGTGCCATACGCGCCGGGCTGATCGTGGTCAACACCAACCCGCTGTACACCGCGCGGGAAATGGAACACCAGTTCAACGACTCTGGCGCCAAGGCCTTGGTGTGCCTGGCCAACATGGCCCACCTGGCTGAGAAAGTGGTGCCCAAGACCCAGGTCCGGCACGTCATCGTCACCGAAGTGGCCGACCTGTTGCCGCCGGTCAAGCGCTTGCTGATCAACAGCGTGATCAAGTACGTGAAGAAGATGGTGCCGGCCTACCACCTGCCGCAGGCCGTGCGTTTCAACGCTGCGCTGGCGCTGGGCAAGGGCCAGCCGGTAACCGAGGCCAACCCGCAGGCCAACGATGTGGCGGTGCTGCAGTACACCGGCGGCACCACTGGCGTGGCCAAGGGTGCCATGCTGACCCACCGCAACCTGGTGGCCAACATGCTGCAGTGCCGGGCGCTGATGGGCTCGAACCTGCACGAAGGCTGTGAAATTCTCATCACCCCGCTGCCGCTGTACCACATCTACGCGTTCACCTTCCATTGCATGGCGATGATGCTGATCGGCAACCACAACGTGTTGATCAGCAACCCGCGTGACCTGCCGGCGATGGTCAAGGAACTGGGCAAGTGGAAGTTCACCGGCTTTGTCGGCCTGAACACCCTGTTCGTTGCCCTGTGCAACAACGATGGGTTCCGTGCCCTGGACTTCTCGGCGCTGAAAATCACCTTGTCGGGCGGCATGGCCCTGCAGTTGAGCGTGGCCGAGCGCTGGAAGGCTGTGACCGGTTGCGCCATCTGCGAAGGCTACGGCATGACGGAAACCAGCCCGGTGGCCACGGTCAACCCTGCCGAAGCGAACCAGGTCGGCACCATTGGTATTCCGGTGCCGTCGACCCTGTGCAAGGTAATCGACGAGGCCGGCAACGAATTGCCGTTGGGCGAAGTTGGCGAACTGTGCATCAAGGGCCCGCAGGTCATGAAGGGCTATTGGCAGCGTGAAGAGGCCACTGCCGAGATCCTCGACAACCAGGGTTGGCTGAAGACCGGCGATATCGCCTTGATCCAGCCTGACGGCTACATGCGTATCGTCGACCGCAAGAAGGACATGATCCTGGTCTCCGGCTTCAATGTGTACCCCAACGAGCTGGAAGATGTGCTTGCCGGTTTGCCTGGCGTGTTGCAGTGCGCGGCCATCGGGGTGCCGGACGAGAAGTCGGGCGAAGTGATCAAGGTGTTCATCGTGGTCAAGCCGGGCATGACCGTGACCAAGGAGCAGGTGATGGAGCACATGCGTGCCAACGTGACCGGCTACAAGGTGCCGCGCCATATCGAGTTCCGCGATGCGCTGCCGACCACCAACGTGGGCAAGATCCTGCGCCGCGAACTGCGTGATGAAGAGCTGAAGAAGCAGGGCTTGAAGAAGATCGCCTGACCCTGCGCTGCCCCTGTAGGAGCGGCCTTGTGTCGCGATGGGCCGCAAGGCGGCCCCGTCCATTTCAGCGCCCATGCCAAGATCCAGGGGCCGCTTTGCGGCCCATCGCGACACAAGGCCGCTCCTACAGCGAGGGCATGGGTTTTGGGCTCAGCGCAGTTTTTCCAGCATCTGGTAATACCACATGCCGGCCGCCAGCAGCGGGTTGCCCAGCAAGTCCCCCATCGGCACCCGCACATGCTTGCACTGGGCGAAGGTGTCAAACTGCTCAAGCGTACCGGTCAACGCCTCGGCCATGATCTCGCCCATGATGTGGCTGGTGGCAATGCCGTGCCCGGAATACCCCTGGCAATACCACACGTTGTCCGACAGCTTGCCCAGCTGTGGAATGCGGTTGACCACGATGCCCATGGCGCAGCTCCACTGGAACTCGATCGGCACGCCCTTCAATGCCGGGAACGTGCGCTCGATGCATGGCCGCAGTTCGCCTTCGATATCCCGCGAGTCACGGCCGGAGTAGTTGGCGCCGCCACCGAACAGCAGGCGCTTGTCGGCTGTCAGGCGGTAATAGTCGAGCACGAAGCGGCAGTCGTACACCGCCAGGTCGTGGGGGTTGATCTGCTCGGCCAGTTCGCCCAGTGGCGCGGTGGTGACGATCCCGCCCATGGCCGGGAATATCTTGCCCTTGAGTTGGCGCTTTTCCAGCTTGTGGTACACATCGCCGGCCAGCATCACCTGGCGTGCCTCGACCCGGCCGTGGGCGGTAACCACCGCCGGGCGCGGGCCATGCACGATGTCCAGCACTTCGGAATTCTCGAACACCAGCGCGCCCAGGCCATGTGCGGCGCGGGCCTCACCTAGGCACAGGTTGAGCGGGTGCAGGTGCAGGTTGCGCAGGTTCTTCAAGGCGCCCATGTACAGTGGGCTCTGCAGGTGCTCAGCCACTGCCGCGCGGTCGAGCATTTGAACCTGCTCGCCCATGCCCCGGCGTTGCGCTTCGGCCTCGAACGCGCGCAGCTCGTTCATGTGCGAGGGTTTCATGGCGGCATGCAGGTGGCCACGCTTGAGGTCACAGTCGATGCCGTAGCGCGCTACGCGCTGCTCGATTACCTGGTGGCCACGCCAGCGCAGGTGCCAGATGAAGTCATCGACCTCGGCGCCCAGGTGGTTGCGCATCTGTGAGCGCATGGCTTCGTCGCCCGACAGGCTGCCAGTGACTTGGCCACCGTTACGGCCGCTGGCACCCCAGCCTATACGGTTGGTTTCGACGATGGCCACCTTGAGGCCGCGCTCGGCCAGCTCGACTGCTGTGGCCACGCCGGTGAAGCCGCCGCCGATGATTGCCACATCCACCTGCACCGTGCCCTTGAGTTGCGGGTACTCGGTAGGGTCGTTGAGGGTGGCGCTGTAGTAGGACGGCGCGCGCTGCGCCGGGCCTTTGTGCAATGCTGCGTTCATGGGTGTTCCTTGAATGTTGAGGGGCTCAGGCCTGGTGCAGGTACCAGCGCCAGTCCTGTTCGCTGACTTCGGCCATGAACTGGCGGTACTCGGCGCGCTTGACCTTCAGGTACACGCCGAGGAAGTCCTCGCCCAATGCTTCGCGGGCCCAAGCCGACTGCTGCAAGGCGTCGAGCGCCGTCAGCCAGTCGGTGGGCAGGTGTTCGGTGGCCTGGGCATAACCGTTGCCTTGCACCGGTGCCCCTGGGTCCAGCTGTTCGCGAATGCCACGGTGGCTGGCTGCCAGGATCGCCGCCGCCGCCAGGTAGGGGTTGGCATCGGCGCCGCAGATGCGGTGCTCCACATGCCGGCTGTTGACCGGGCCACCGGGTACGCGCAGGCTCACGGTGCGGTTGTCCACGCCCCAGGTGGGTGCCATTGGTGCATAACTGTTGGCCTGGAAGCGGCGGAACGAATTGGCGTTGGGGCAGAACAGCAGCAGTGATTCGCGCAGGTGGCGCAGCATGCCGGCGACTGCCTGGCGCAGCAGCGGCGTGCCAGCCTTGTCGTCGCTGGCGAACAGATTGGTGCCGGCGTGGTCAGCCAGGCTCAGGTGCATGTGCATGCCAGTACCCGCCAGGTGCGCAAATGGCTTGGCCATGAAGCAGGCCTGCTTGCCGTGGGCATGGGCCACGCCCTTGACCAGGCGCTTGTAGCGTACCGCCTGGTCCATGGCCTGCAGTGCGTCACCGTGCTCCAGGGTGATTTCCACCTGGCCGGGGGCGTATTCGGAAATGGCCGTGCGGGCCGGGATGCCCTGGGCTTTGCAGGCGGCATACAGATCGGCGAGAAACGGCTCGATCTGTTCCAGTTCGCGCAGGCCGTATACCTGGGTGCTGCGCGGGCGCCCGCCATCGTTGTCCAGTGCCGGTTGCGGGCGGCCTTGGGCGTCGCGCTGCTGGTCAAGCAGGTAGAACTCCAGTTCGCAGGCCATCACCGGGTGGTAGCCGTCGGCCTGCAGCGCCTCGATGGTGCGCAGCAGCACGTGGCGCGGGTCGGCGATGCTGGCAGGCAACCCCTCGCTCGGGTGCATGCTCACCTGCACCGCGGCGGTCGGCACCCGGCGCCAGGGCAACCTTGTCAGGCTGCCCTCGAGCGGGTAGGCGCGGCAGTCGATATCACCCACATCCCAGACCAACCCAGAGTTTTCCACATCGTCGCCGTTCAGGGTCAGGCCGAGAATGGTACTGGGTAGCGGCCGGCCGCTCTGGTACACGGCCAGCAACTCGTCGCGGTGCAGCAGCTTGCCGCGGGGTACGCCGTTGGCGTCGAGAATGAACAGCTCGAACAACTCGATATCAGGGTTGTCGGCCAGAAAACGGGCGGCGTGCTCTACGGGGGCAAAATGCATGTTGGGTTCGCTCACGGCTGCGCAGGGCCACCGCACTGGCGGGCGGCCCGGCTGGGGCAAACGGCCAGAGGCTGGCCGGGTTTGGTCACAACGGCGTGAGGGCGGTATCCGGTGGGCGGGCGTGGCGGCAGTGCCACAAGGCCCAGAAGGCGAGGATGATGTGCACCAGCGGGTTTTCCCCGGCACGGCTGCGGGCCTTCGGTAGCGAAGGGCGCGGCAACGGTGGGGCGATGGGCTGGGCGGGCGTCATGGTTTTGATACTCACATGCGGCGTAAGGGTGATTAAAGCAGTGAATGGCAACCTTTACTTAAGGACTTGCTAAACTTTCAGCCACTGTGCGATCCCTTGTAGGAGCGGCCTTGCGTCGCGATGGGCTGCGGTAGCAGCCCAAAATCTGCGCCCCGGCACAAAACCACGGGGCTGCTGCGCAGCCCATCGCGACGCAAGGCCGCTCCTACACGGTGCGCGCCAGCCTGGACAGCAAAACAGGCGCAAATCTGCGACAATCGCGCATCCTCAGAATGCCGATCATGAAAAAGCAGGCTCACCTGCATCATTAAAAAGCCCCATGACTGACCACGCCATCGACAAATTGCTGCACAACCTCGACCACGCCATGATTGCCGACCGCCACCGCTTGCGGCGGCAATTGCATGAGCTGCGCAAGCGCCCAGACGAGGCCAAGCTGGCGCAGTGGGTGGACAAGGTCCAGGCTTCTTGTGCCCAGGTTACCGCGCGCCAGCAGAGCGTGCCGGTCGTGCGCTACGACGACAACCTGCCGATCGCCGCCAAACGCGACGAAATCAAGAAGGCCCTCGCCGAACACCAGGTGCTGGTGATCGCCGGTGAAACCGGTTCGGGCAAGACCACGCAGTTGCCGAAAATCTGCCTGGAACTGGGCCGTGGCAGCCATGGCCTGATTGCCCATACCCAGCCACGGCGCATTGCCGCGCGCAGCGTGGCGGCGCGGGTGGCCGAAGAGCTGGGTACGCCGCTGGGTGGGTTGGTCGGCTACCAAGTCCGTTTCGAAGACCAGAGCGACGCCAACACCCTGGTCAAGCTGATGACCGACGGCATCCTGCTGGCCGAAACCCAGCATGACCGCTTTCTCGAACGCTACGACACGATCATCGTCGACGAAGCCCACGAGCGCAGCCTGAACATCGACTTCCTGCTCGGCTACCTGAAGACCTTGCTGCACCGCCGGCCCGAACTGAAGCTGATCATCACCTCGGCGACCATCGACCTGGAGCGCTTCTCCAAACACTTCGACAATGCGCCGATCATCGAGGTGTCTGGCCGCACCTTCCCGGTGGAAACCTGGTACCGCCCGCTGACCAGCGAGCAGGACGAAGAGGGCAACCAGATCGAGGACGACCTGACGGTCGACCAGGCGATTCTCGCCACCCTCGACGAGCTGGCCCAGCATGAGCGCAGCCAAGGCAAAGGCCCTGGCGACGTGTTGATCTTCCTGCCGGGCGAGCGGGAAATCCGCGATGCCGCCGAGATCCTGCGCAAGGCGCAACTGCGCCATACCGAGATTCTGCCGCTTTACGCGCGCCTGTCGCCGGCCGAGCAGCAGCGCATCTTCCAGCCGCACACCGGGCGCCGGGTGGTGCTGGCCACCAACGTCGCCGAAACCTCGCTGACTGTGCCGGGCATTCGCTATGTGATCGACACCGGTACTGCGCGCATCAGCCGCTACAGCTACCGCGCCAAGGTTCAGCGCCTGCCCATCGAGGCGGTGTCGCAGGCCAGTGCCAACCAGCGTAAAGGCCGTTGCGGCCGGGTTGAGCCGGGCATTTGCGTGCGCTTGTACAGCGAAGAGGATTTCAACAGCCGGCCGGCGTTCACCGACCCGGAAATCCTGCGTACCAACCTGGCGGCGGTGATTCTGCAAATGCTGCACCTGCGCCTGGGTGCCATTGACGCGTTCCCGTTCATCGAGCCGCCAGATGGCAAGGCCATCAGCGACGGCTTCAACCTGTTGCAGGAACTGTCGGCGGTCAACCGCGAGAACCAGCTGACGCCAATCGGCCGCCAGTTGGCGCGCCTGCCCATCGACCCGCGGCTGGGCCGCATGCTGCTGGAGGGCGCACGCCAGGGTAGCTTGCAGGAAGTGTTGATCGTCACCAGTGCGTTGTCGGTGCAGGACCCGCGCGAACGCCCGCCCGAGCGCCAGCAGGCGGCGGACCAGGCGCACGCGCAATGGAAGGATGTGGACTCCGACTTCGCCGCGTTGGTGAATTTGTGGCGCGGCTTTGAAGAACAGCGCCAGGCGCTGACCGCCAACCCGTTGCGCAACTGGTGCCGCAAGCACTTTCTCAATTACCTGCGCCTGCGCGAATGGCGCGATGCCCATCGCCAGCTGGCATTGATTTGCCGTGACCTGCAACTGACGGTGAACAAGGAACCTTCCGACTACCAGAAGTTTCACAAGGCCATCCTCAGCGGCCTGCTCAGCCAGATCGGCCATAAAACCGAAGAGGGCGACTACCAGGGGGCTCGCCAGCGGCGCTTCTGGGTACACCCGTCGTCGGGCCTGGGGCGTAAGCGCCCGCAGTGGGTGATGGCCGCCGAGCTGGTCGAAACCACCAAGTTGTATGCACGCGTGGTGGCCCGGATCGAACCGGACTGGATCGAGCCGCTGGCCGGCCACCTGGTCAAGAAGAACCACTTCGAGCCGCACTGGGAGAAAAAGCGCGGGCAGGTCGTGGCCTATGAGCAGATCACCTTGTACGGCCTGATTCTGGTCGGGCGGCGCCCGGTGCATTTTGGCCCGATCGACCCGGCCACCTCGCGTGAACTGTTCATCCGCGAGGGCCTGGTAGGCGGCGAGATCCAGTCGCGGGCCAAATGCCTGGCGGCCAACAAGCGCCTGCTGGAGCAGCTTGATGAACTGGAGGCCAAAGCGCGTCGGCGCGATATTCTCGCCGATGAAGAAACGCTGTATGCGTTCTACGAAGCGCGCCTGCCCGAAGAAATTCACCAGACCGCCACCTTCGATGCCTGGTACCTCATGGGCAGCCAGAAGGATGCCAACCTGCTGATCATGCGCGAAGAGGACGTGCTGGCGCGTGAGGCCAGCGAGGTCACGGCGGCCCAGTACCCCGACAGCCTGCAGGTGGGCGAACTGCGCCTGCCGCTGACCTATCACTTTGAACCGGGGCACCCGCGCGATGGCGTGACTGTGCGCGTGCCTGCGCCGTTGTTGCCGAACCTGCCGGGTGAACGCCTCGAGTGGCTGGTGCCGGGCCTGCTCGAAGCCAAGTGCGTGGCGCTGGTACGCAACCTGCCCAAGGCCCTGCGCAAGAACTTCGTGCCGGTGCCCGACTTCGTCAAGGCGTCGCTGGCACGCATGCCGTTCGCCCAGGGGGCCTTGCCCCAGGCCCTGGGCCAGGAATTGCTGCGCATGACCGGCGTGCGTGTAGCCGACGAGGCCTGGGCCGAGTCGGTGAGCCTGGTCGAGGGCCACCTGCGCATGAATATCGAGGTGGTCGACGGCCAGGGCAAGTTCCTGGGCGAGGGCCGCGACCTGGCCGAGCTGACTGCCCGTTTTGCCGCCGCCAGCCAGGCCGCGTTGGCCGTACCGCGCACGGCTGACGCCGAAAAGCCGGTGCAGGCCAAGGCCTTCAGCCCCGTGGCGCAGACCACCCAGCAAAAGATCGCCGGCTTGTCGATGACGGTCTACCCGGCATTGGTGGACGAAAACGGCACGGTGCGCGAAGGCCGCTTCTCGACCCAGGCCGAAGCCGAGTTCCAGCACCGCCGTGCCTTGCAGCGGCTGCTGCTGCAGCAACTGGCCGAGCCGGCCAAGTTCCTGCGGGGCAAGCTGCCGGGGCTGACCGAACTGGGCCTGCTGTACCGCGAGCTGGGGCGTGTCGAAGCGCTGGTCGAGGACATTTTGCTGGCCAGCCTGGACAGCTGCATCCTCGAGGGTGAACAGCCCTTGCCACGCGAGGGTGCGGCCTTGGCCGGGCTGGCCGAACGCAAGCGCGGCAGTTGGGCCGAGCACGCCGAGCGCCTGGCCCGGCAGACGCTGGAAGTGTTGAAGCTGTGGCACGGCCTGCAGAAGCGCTTCAAGGGCAAGATCGACCTCAGCCAGGCCGTGGCGCTGAATGACATCAAGCAGCAGTTGGGCAACCTGGTGTACCCAGGGTTCGTGCGCGAAACCCCGGCCACCTGGTTCAAGGAACTGCCGCGTTACCTCAAGGCAGTGGAACTGCGCCTGGAGAAACTCGGTGCGCAGGTGCAGAAGGACCGGGTATGGAGCGGCGAGCTGGCCAACCTGTGGGCGCAGTACAAGGCCCGCGCCGACAAGCATGCCCAGGAGGGCAAGCGCGATGAGCAACTGACCCTGTACCGTTGGTGGCTGGAGGAATACCGGGTGTCGCTGTTCGCTCAGCAACTGGGCACCAAAGTGCCGATTTCTGACAAAAGATTGAGCAAGCAGTGGGGCCAGGTGGAAGGCTAAACTTCCACAGTTGTGGCAGTATTGATGCAATTTGGGGCCGCCTGGCGGCCCTTCTCGGGTGAGCCCCTCGCCCCTAACTTGGCACTAAAGTGCCACTAGGCTGTCCTATTCCCGCCAGCGCCCCCGTGGCGATGGCCTTCGAACAGAGGAACGACCGTGCATAACGTCGTGATCAGCGGCACCGGCCTGTACACCCCGGCCCAGAGTATTTCCAACGAAGAACTGGTGGCCTCCTTCAACGCCTGGTCCCAGCAGTTCAACCAGGACAACGCCGCCGCCATCGAGCGTGGCGAAGTCGAAGCGGCGCCCTTGTCGGATGCCGCGTTCATCGAAAAGGCCTCGGGCATCAAGAGCCGCTTCGTCATGGACAAGGCCGGCATCCTCGACCCGCAGCGCATGAAGCCGCGCCTGCCGGAGCGTTCCAACGACGAACCCTCGGTGCTTTGCGAAATGGCCGTGGCCGCTGCTCACCAGGCCTTGCAGCGTGCGGGCCGCACGGCTGCCGATATCGACGGCGTGATCGTCGCCTGCTCCAACCTGCAGCGCCCGTACCCGGCCATTGCCATCGAAGTGCAGCAGGCGCTGGGCATTCAGGGCTTTGCCTTCGACATGAACGTAGCCTGTTCCTCGGCCACGTTCGGCATCCAGACCGCAGCCAACAGCGTGGCCCTGGGCCAGGCGCGTGCAGTACTGATGGTCAACCCCGAGGTGTGCACCGGGCACTTGAACTTCCGTGACCGCGACAGCCACTTCATCTTCGGTGATGCGGCCACCGCAGTGGTGCTCGAGCGCGCCGACAAGGCCAGCTCGGCGCACCAGTTCGATATCGTCAGCAGCAAGCTGTGGACCGAATTCTCCAACAATATCCGCAACAATTTCGGCTTCCTCAACCGTGCGGCGGAAGAGGGGCAGGGCGCTGCGGACAAGCTGTTCATCCAGGAAGGCCGCAAGGTGTTCCGCGAGGTGTGCCCGAAAGTGGCCGAACTGATCGGTGAGCACCTGCAGGAAAACGGCCTGAACCCAAGCGATGTGAAGCGCTTCTGGTTGCACCAGGCCAACCTCAGCATGAACCACCTGATCGTCAAGAAGCTGCTGGGGCGAGAAGTGGCCGAGGAAGACGCCCCGGTGATTCTGGACCGTTACGCCAATACCAGCTCGGCAGGCTCGGTCATTGCCTTCCACCTGTACCAGGATGACCTGGCCAAGGGCGCCTTGGGGGTGTTGAGCTCATTCGGTGCGGGGTATTCGATTGGCAGTGTGATCCTGCGCAAGCGCTGATTACCTGGTCTGATCCGAGATAGCCGGGGCCGACCTGCAAAGGGCGCATTCCCCTGTAGGAGCGGCCTTGTGTCGCGATGGGCTGCAAAGCAGCCCCAGCTATTTCACGGGCAAAAAAAGCGGGAAACGCCGGATGGGGTCGGCATTCCCCGCTGTTGCGTGTTTAGAACTTGGCTTCCAGGTCTAGCTGCAGGGTATCCACGTCCGCATTGCTGTTGGGCAGGTTGGAGTAGTCGGTCTTGGCCATCAGGTAGGTTGCACCTACGCCGAAGTTCTTGTCGATTTCATAACCGACCTTGAACTTGTGGCCACGCGAACCTGTGAAGCCGGCACCGAAGTCAGAGTCGGTGAACAGGCTGACCACACCGTTACGCTGCACGTCGCGGTAGTTGTAGTCCAGGCTCCAGGCGCCGATCTTGCTCTTCAGGCCGGCCAGCCAGGCTTTGTCCTTGCCGTCGGTGCTTTCGGTATTCTTGACGAACTGGCCGTAGGCAGACAGCGGGATGGCAAAGCCGGTGAAGTCGACCTGACCGAAGCCTTCCACCAGGTTGAACTCGTTGGTGGTGTTGCCCAGCGAGGCCAGGGCGGCCGAAGCCTTGTCGTTGTCGTAGCCGTAGATGCTGCCGCCCACGGTCACCTTGACGGTGTCGGCTGCGTTGAACCTGGTGCCCAGCTGGCCTGCGTACAGCTGCGCGTCATGCTTGAACTGCACGCCGTCGCCATCGACGTTGTCTTTCAGGTTGTAGTGACCAAGGCTGCCGAAGACTTCAGCCGGGCCAACGTTCATCTTGTAGGTAGCTGCCACACCTTCCGGGTTGATGTCGCTGTCCCAGATGATGTCGCCCATGCTGACCCACGGCTGGTTCATCTTGCCGCCGATCAGGTGCAGGTTGGGCACGGCAGTCGGGTGCCAGTCGAGGTAGGCCAGGTCGACCCACAGCGATTTCTTCTCGAAGTAGTTGTCCAGGCTCTGGTTGGTCGAGCGGGCATCGGCGCTGCTACCGGTGGCCACACGCACGCCGGCGTCGACTTGCGGGTTGATCTCGCTGTAGAAGCCGACACGGGCACGTACGCGCTCACGGTCCTGGTTGCCACTGCGGGAGATCGGGTTGTCGACGTTGACGTCTTCGTAACGCAGGCGCACATCGCCCTTGATCTGGGTCTTGGCGGCCCATGCCACTTTTTGTTCAAAGGAGCTCATACGTTCGGACTGAGCTTTCTGGTCGGCCTTTTCCTTGGTTTCTTTTGCCAGATCGCCTTGCAGTTCATTGTACTGCGCCTGGTTGATCGAGCCGTTGGCGCGCAGCATTTCGAGCAGCTTGGCGTCGACAGCAGCACTGGCCGGGGCGCTCAGGGCCAGCATCATGCCGGTGAGGCTCATTCCGGTAAGTGTAGAAACAAGACGCATAAGGTTCTCCCTACTGAAAAAAATGGGGGAGGCTCAAGCGCCTGCCCCTGTGTTGGCATGTTTCCGGAAAGGGCCTGAATAGACAGGTTCTGGTGTTCCGGAAAACAGGCGCAAGTATTGCGAGGGGCGGTGACAGATTAATGTCTGATTAGTGGCACTGTTGTTAAGTAAGTGAGAAGAAAAGGGGCAGCCTGGCGTTCATCATTTGAGTGACGCGCCTGGGTTGGGGATACTGAACGCCTCCCGACTGCGAGCCAAAACCGTGACCAGCCTGTACAGCCTTGCCCATTTGCGTGATCTTCCGGCGGCCACCTGGGATGCCTTGGTGCCTGCCGGCCAACCCTTCCTGCGCCACGGCTTTCTCAGCGCCATGGAGGACAGCGCCAGCGTTGCTCCCCAGACGGGGTGGGCTGCCGAGCACCTGGTACTGGAGCGTGACGGGCAGGTGCGGGCGCTGTTGCCGGCCTACCGCAAGTGGCATTCGTTTGGCGAGTACGTGTTCGACCACGGTTGGGCCGATGCCTGTGAGCGGGCCGGCATTGCCTATTACCCCAAGTTGCTGGGGGCGGTCCCGTTCAGCCCGGTCAGCGGCCCGCGTTTGCTGGCCGACGACCCGGCCGATGGGCTGCTGTTGCTGCAGGCGTTACCTGAGTACCTGGGCAAGGGCGGGCTGTCGGGTGCCCACATCAATTTCACCGATGCGGCGCTGGACCAGCAGTTGGCCGGCCTGCCGGGCTGGCTGGAACGCCTGGGCTGCCAGTTTCACTGGCAAAACCGCGGCTACCGCGACTTTCAGGACTTTCTCGACAGCCTCAGCTCGCGCAAGCGTAAGCAGATGCGCAAGGAGCGCGAGCAGGTGGCGGGGCAGGGCATCGATTTTCGGTGGTACCGGGGCAATGAACTGGACGAGGCGCAATGGGACTTCGTGTTCCGCTGCTACGCCAACACCTATGCCGTGCGGCGCCGTGCGCCCTACCTGACCCGTGCGTTCTTCAGCCTGCTTGCCGAGCGCATGCCCGAGGCGCTACGGGTGGTGATGGCACGCCAGGGCGGGCGGGATGTGGCCATGGCCTTGAGCCTGGTGGGGGGTGACAGCTTGTTTGGCCGTTATTGGGGTTGCCTGGACGAATTCGACCGGCTGCATTTCGAAACCTGTTTTTACCAGGGCATGGACTTCGCCATTGCCGAAGGTTTGCAGCGCTTCGATGCTGGTGCGCAAGGTGAACACAAGCTGATTCGAGGGTTTGAGCCGGTGCTGACGCGGTCGTGGCATTACCTGCTGCACCCTGGGTTGCGGCGGGCGGTGGAGGATTTCCTGGCGCAGGAACGGGAAGGGGTGAAGGGGTATGCCGAGGAGGCGCGGGGGATGTTGCCTTACCGGCGGGACTGAGAAGCTTGTATTGCTGGTAATGGCCCTATCGCTGGCTTGCCAGCTCCCACAGGGATTGCATCAGGGCTGACAGGTGGTCGCCACAAGATATGCAGTGCCTGTGAGATCGAGCGCCGCCCGCGCGGCGCATCGCGAGCTGCGCTCGCTCCTACGTTTGTTTCGGGCCAGT
>NZ_RHQO01000031.1:0-59783 GCF_003935475.1 Pseudomonas sp. p99-361
AGCCAGCGCAGCTCGCGATGCGCCGCGCGGGCGGCGCTCGCTCTAACAGGCGCTGCATACCTTGTGGCAAACACCTGCCAGCCCTGATGCGATCCCCGTGGGCTTGCCGGCGACAGGGCCGGCACAGCCAACCAAACTCAAACGGCGTTACGCGGCAACAACAGCCCCAACGGCAACCGCACCCGCGCCTCGATACCGCCCCCGGACCGGTTGCGTAGCTCGACATTGCCGCCATGCTGCGCCGCAATACGCTTGACGATGGCCAACCCCAACCCGGTCCCCTTGCCACCCCGCGCCCGGTCACCCCGGATGAACGGGTTGAAGATGGTTTCCAGCTCCGACTCGTCAATGCCGGTACCGCGGTCCAGCACGCTCAGCACCACGTACGGCGCACTTTCGTCACCCGAGACATAGGCTGCCACCTCGACCCCTTTGCCTGCGTGGTGCAAGGCATTGCCGATCAGGTTGCCCAACATGCGCTTGAGCGACACGCGGCGCAGCGGGAACGGCGGGATCGGCTCCAGGCACAGGCGCACACGTTCTTCCGGCTGGTTGTAGGGGGCGACCACCTCACGCACTAGGTCCGCCAGGTCGACCTCTTCGACCGGCTCGTCCCGGCCATCACGGATAAACGCCAGGAACTGGTCGAGAATCGCGTCCATGTCTTCGATATCACGGACCATATCGTCGCTCAGGTCGTTGTCGCTGTTGAGCAACGACAACGACAAACGCAGGCGCGTGAGCGGTGTACGCAAGTCATGCGAAACCCCGGCCAGCATCAGCTCGCGTTCACGCCCAGCCTGCTCGACGTCTTCGGCCATCTGGTTGAAGGCCCTGTACACCTCGGTCATCTCGCTGGGGGTGTCGCTGATCGGCAACCGCACGCTGCGCCCCTGGCCCAGCTGGCGGGCGGCGAACACCAGACGCTTGAGCGGCTGGTTCAACTGCCGCACGAAGATCCACGCCGAAGCGGTGGACAACAGGCCAATGGCCAGGAACCAGCCCAGCACGTTCCAGATTTTCTGCCCGCGTAGCGGGTGCGGGTACAACGGCACCTTCAACCAGCCCGGGCCCAGGCTCGGCGCATTTACCCACAGCGCCGGCGGCGCATGAATGCGCAGGCGTACTTCGGTGTCCTCGCCCAGCTCGGCCTGCATCTGGCGTTGGTAGATTTCGCTGTAGGGCCAATGCTGCTCGCCTTCGGGCACGCCCGAGCCGGTCACACGAATGAGGCCTGCCGCCTCGGCGATCTTGTCGCGGTTTTCTTCGTCGGCAGCCCAATACGCGCGCAAAGTCAGCGCCACACCGTGGCTGTACTGCCGGTCGACCAGTACGTCCTCGTTCATCAGCAGGTAGACCAGGGTCAGGGCCTTGGAGAACAGGACAACGATCAACACCAGCCACAGGGTGCGGGCGAAGAAGCTTTGCGGAAACCAGAGCGGTGTTTTCATCGACGGTCAGGCATCACTTTCCGGCGTTTCCGTCCGGCACGAACACGTAGCCCACGCCCCACACGGTCTGGATGTAGCGGGGCTTGGACGGGTCGGGCTCGATCATGCGCCGCAGGCGCGAAATCTGAACGTCGATGGAGCGCTCCAGGGCATCCCATTCACGGCCACGGGCCAGGTTCATCAGCTTGTCGCGGGTCAGCGGCTCGCGGGCATGCATGACCAGCGCCTTGAGCACGGCGAACTCACCGGTGGTGAGCATGTGCACTTCGTCGCCACGCTTGAGTTCGCGGGTGGCCAGCGACAACTCGTAGTCGCCGAAGGTGACCGACTCGTCTTCGCTACCCGGTGCCCCTGGCACGGTGGGTGCCTGACGGCGCAGCACGGCCTTGACCCTGGCCATCAGCTCGTCCGGGTTGAACGGCTTGCCCAGGTAGTCATCGGCACCCAGCTCCAGGCCCTTGATGCGGCTGAGCTCGTCACCCTTGGCAGTGAGCATGATGATCGGGATCTGGTTGTTGTGCTGGCGCAGGCGCTTGCACGCCGACAGGCCGTCTTCGCCCGGCAGCATCAGGTCCAGCACCACTAGGTTGAACACCTCGCGGGACAGCAGGCGGTCCATCTGTTCGGTGTTGGGCACCGCGCGGGCTCGGTAGCCTTTGCTGGTGAAGAAACGTTCCAGCAGGCTACTCAGCCCTGGATCGTCGTCGACGATGAGAATCTTTTCACCTTCTGCGGTGTTCGGCGTGCCGGTCATGAATAACTCCTCTGAGATCGCCGCGCATTATGGCGTAGCCATTGCAACGCGTGCCGTGAGCATTGTTAGCAGATTTTTCCCCGGGCGCCAGTTCCGACTGGCCGGGCGCCATCACCGCAAGCGGTTTGCGATGGGTATAATGCGCCGCTTTCATCCTGCGCCGCCGGGCGAAAGCCCATTGGCGACCCCCGTATTCACAAATGTCAGGTGGTTTACATGGACAGCATCAACAGCCGTATCGCCGAGGAACTGGGCGTACGCCCCCAGCAGGTCGAGGCGGCCGTGGGCCTGTTGGACGAAGGCTCGACCGTGCCTTTCATCGCCCGTTACCGCAAGGAAGTGACCGGTAGCCTGGACGACACCCAGCTGCGCCATCTGGAAGAGCGCCTGCGCTACCTGCGCGAACTCGACGAACGCCGCGCCAGCATCCTCTCCAGCATCGAGGAACAGGGCAAGCTGACCCCGGAACTGGCCCGCGAAATCAAGCTGGCCGACACCAAGACCCGCCTCGAAGACCTGTACCTGCCGTACAAGCAGAAGCGCCGTACCAAGGGCCAGATCGCCCTCGAAGCCGGCCTCGGCGAGCTGGCCGACGGCCTGTTCAACGACCCGTCACTGACCCCGGAAAGCGAAGCGGCACGCTTCGTCGATGCCGACAAGGGCGTGGCCGACGTGAAGGCCGCCCTGGAAGGCGCCAAATACATCCTCATGGAGCGCTTTGCCGAAGACGCCGCGTTGCTCGACAAACTGCGCAGCTTCCTCAAGCAGGAAGCCGTGCTCAGTGCCCGCGTGGTGGCCGGCAAGGAAGAGGAAGGCGCCAAGTTCCGCGACTACTTCGCCCATGACGAGCTGTTGCGCACCGCCCCTTCGCACCGCGCCCTGGCAATTTTCCGCGGGCGCAACGAGGGCGTGCTGAGCGCTTCGCTGAAAGTGGGCGAAGAACTGCCCGGTACCCTGCACCCGTGCGAGCTGATGATCAGCAACCACGTCGGCATCGAGAACCGCAGCCGCCCGGCCGACAAATGGCTGGCAGAAGTGGTGCGCTGGACCTGGAAGGTCAAGCTCTACACCCACCTGGAAACCGACCTGTTCGGTGAACTGCGCGACAACGCCGAAGGCGAGGCGATCAACGTGTTCGCCCACAACCTGCACGACCTGCTGCTGGCGGCCCCGGCCGGCCCGCGCGCCACCCTGGGCTTCGACCCTGGCCTGCGCACTGGCTGCAAGATCGCCGTGGTCGACGCCACCGGCAAGCTGCTGGACCACACCACGGTCTACCCGCACGCCCCGAAAAACGACTGGGACCGGACCATCGCCATCATGGCCGCGCTGTGCGCCAAGCACTCGGTGGAGCTGATTGCCATCGGCAACGGTACCGCCAGCCGCGAAAGCGACAAGCTGGTCGCCGAACTGGTCAAGAAATATCCAGCCCTGAAAATCACCAAGGTCATGGTCTCCGAAGCCGGCGCGTCGGTGTACTCGGCCTCGGAACTGGCCGCCCGCGAATTCCCGGACCTGGACGTATCGATCCGTGGCGCCGTATCGATTGCCCGCCGCCTGCAGGACCCGTTGGCCGAACTGGTGAAGATCGACCCGAAATCCATCGGCGTTGGCCAGTACCAGCACGACGTCTCGCAGTTGAAACTGGCCCGTGGCCTGGACGCCGTGGTCGAGGACTGCGTGAACGCCGTGGGCGTGGATGTGAATACCGCCTCGGTGGCGCTGCTGACGCGCATCTCCGGGCTTAACGCCACGCTGGCACAGAACATCGTCGCGCACCGCGACGCCAACGGCCCGTTCGCCACCCGCGCGGCGCTGAAAAAGGTCAGCCGCCTGGGCGAGAAAACCTTCGAGCAGGCTGCCGGCTTCCTGCGGGTGATGAACGGCGACAACCCGCTGGACGCCTCGGCGGTTCACCCCGAAGCCTACCCCCTGGTCCAGCGCATCGCCGCCGATACCGACCGCGATATTCGCTCGCTGATCGGCGACAGCAGCTTCCTCAAGCGCCTGGACCCCAAGCGTTTCACCGACGAAACCTTCGGCCTGCCGACCGTGACCGACATCCTGCAGGAACTGGACAAGCCCGGCCGCGACCCACGCCCGGAATTCAAGACCGCCACCTTCCAGGATGGCGTCGAAGACCTCAAGGACCTGGAGCCAGGCATGATCCTCGAAGGCGTGGTGACCAACGTCACCAACTTCGGTGCCTTCGTCGATATCGGCGTACACCAGGACGGCCTGGTGCATATCTCGGCGCTGTCGGAGAAGTTCGTCAAGGACCCGCGTGAGGCGGTCAAGGCCGGCGACGTGGTCAAGGTCAAGGTCATGGAGGTGGACATCCCGCGCAAGCGTGTGGGCTTGTCGATGCGCATGAGCGACACCCCGGGCGAAAAGGTCGAAGGCAACCGCGGCGGTAACCGTGGCCCGGCAGGCAACCGCCAGCAACAGGCGCCACGCCAACGTGAAACCGCTACCGCGGCCCCGGCCAACAACGCCATGGCCGCGCTGTTCGCCAACGCCAAGCAGCTGAAGAAGAAGTGATGGACATACCACGCGAATATGTCGAAAGCGCCTTCAGCCAGCTCCTTGGCTGCCGCCTGCAACGCCTGGAGCCCGGCGTTGCCGAGGTCTCCCTGGCGCTGCAGCCGCAGTTGCGCAACCGTGGCCAGAAGCTGCACGGCGGGGCTATTTTCAGCCTGGTGGATATCGCCATGGGCCTGGCCTGTTCGGCCAACCATGGCTTTGACCAGCAAAGCGTCACCATCGAATGCAAGATCAACTACATGCGCGCCGTCAGTGACGGCGAGGTCCTGTGCACCGCCCGCGTGCTGCATGCCGGGCGGCGTACCCTGGTGGTCGACGCCGACGTAGTCCAGGGCGACAAACTGGTGGCCAAGGCGCAAGGAACCTTTGCGGTTCTCTAGCTCACCAAGCAGTATCTGCGGTATTTTCAGCAGTGCGCTGGCACTGCTGGATCCGCGTAAACCAGGCGACAACGCCAGTTCCTTTCTCCCTACCCTTGTAGACCGTTATCTCTACCCCCATATTGGGGCGACTGACGCGTGAAGGAATACATCTTGAGCGAACTCCTCAACCGCCGCCTGAGCCTGCTCGGCGCCAATCTTCCCCTGCTCAAGCAGTGCCTGCACGGTATTGAGCGCGAATGCCTGCGCGTGACCGACGAAGGTCGCCTGGCCCAGACCCCGCACCCGGATGCACTGGGATCGGCGCTGACCAACGAGCAGATCACCACTGACTATTCCGAGTCGCTGCTGGAATTCATCACCCCCGCGTTGGCCGACCCGGCGAAAGTGCTCGAAAGCCTCGAACAGACCCACCGTTTCGTCTACAGCAAGCTGGGCGACGAGTACCTGTGGAGCCCATCGATGCCATGCACGTTGCCGGCCGAAGAGGACATCCCGATCGCCGAGTACGGCAGCTCGAACATCGGCAAGCTCAAGCACGTCTACCGCAAAGGCCTGGCCTTGCGCTATGGCCGCACCATGCAGTGCATCGCCGGCATCCATTACAATTTCTCGCTGCCAGAGGCTCTGTGGCCTTTGCTGCGTGCTGCCGAAGGCAGCAGCGAGCCCGACCGCGACTATCAGTCGTCGGCCTACATTGCGCTGATCCGCAACTTCCGCCGCTACAGCTGGTTGTTGATGTACCTGTTTGGCGCCTCGCCGGCCCTGGACAAAGGCTTCATGCGTGGCCGCCCGCACCAGCTCGAAGAGCTGGACGCCGAAACCCTGTACCTGCCCTACGCCACCAGCCTGCGCATGAGCGACCTGGGCTACCAGAGCAACGCCCAGGCGGGCCTCACGCCTTGCTACAACAACCTGGCCAGCTACACCGACAGCCTGCGCAAGGCGGTGGGCACGCCCTACCCGCCCTATGTCGAGGTCGGCACGCACGTCGACGGTGAGTGGGTACAACTGAATACCAACATCCTGCAGATCGAAAACGAGTACTACTCGAACATACGCCCCAAGCGCGTCACCTATACCGGCGAGCGGCCGATCCAGGCCCTGACTTCGCGCGGCGTGCAGTATGTTGAAGTGCGCTGCCTGGACATCAACCCGTTCCTGCCAGTGGGCATCGACCTGACCGAGGCGCGCTTCCTCGATGCATTCCTGCTGTTCTGTGCCCTGGAAGAAAGCCCGCAACTGGGCAATGCCGAGTGTGGCCAGTGCACCAGCAACTTCCTGGCCGTGGTCAAGGAAGGTCGCCGCCCGGGCCTGGAATTGCAGCGCAACGGCCAGCCGGTCAGCCTGAAGGTGTGGGCCGGCGAGCTGATCGAGCGTATTCGACAGTTGGCCGAGCTACTGGACCAGGCCGAAGATACCGATGCCCACAGCAAGGCGCTGGATGCGCAACAGGCCAAGGTCGATGACGCCTCGCTGACGCCTTCGGCCCAGGTGCTGGCGCGCATGACCGAGCATGACGAAAGCTTCGTGCAGTTTTCGCTGCGCCAGAGCCGTATTCACGCCGAGACCTTCCGTGAACAGCCG
Source organism: Pseudomonas sp. p99-361 (assembly GCF_003935475.1). Taxonomy (NCBI): domain Bacteria; kingdom Pseudomonadati; phylum Pseudomonadota; class Gammaproteobacteria; order Pseudomonadales; family Pseudomonadaceae; genus Pseudomonas; species Pseudomonas sp. p99-361. Next base: position 6,717 of record NZ_RHQO01000031.1, read on the forward strand.
CTGAGCCAGGAGCAGCAACAAACCTACGAGACGCTGGCCCGCGAGTCGCTGGCCAGGCAGGCCGAGCTGGAGCAGGAAGAAGTCGGTGATTTCGACCTGTTCGTGGGTGCCTATCAAGCCAGCATCCTGGCGATCAGCAACTGATGACGCGTACCGCTACCCCGCGCAAACCGCGCGCCAGCAGCCAGGCCAGGATCGAAGCGATCCTGGCGGCTGCCCGCGAACTACTGGCCGAGGTGGGGGTGGCGGCAATGTCGATCTACAGCGTGGCCGAGCGTGCGCAGATTCCGCCGTCGTCGGTCTATCACTTCTTCGCCAGCGTGCCGGCGTTGCTCGAGGCGTTGACCGCCGACGTGCACCGAGCTTTCCGTGAGGCTCTGAGGGCACCGATCGACAGCCAGGCGTTCAGTACCTGGCATGAGCTGTCACGGCTGATCGAGCAGCGCATGCTGGATATCTACAACCAGGATGCAGCAGCGCGGCAGCTGATTCTTGCCCAGCACGGGCTGAGTGAAGTGGTGCAAGCCGATCGGCAGCACGACATGGAACTGGGCGACCTGATGTACAAGTTGTTCGACCAGCATTTCCACCTGCCGGTGATGCCGCTGGATGTGGATGTGTTTGCCCTGGCCATGGAGCTCAGCGACCGGGTGTATGCGCGCTCGGTGCAGCTGCATGAGGCGATCACCCCGCGTATGGCCGAGGAAGGCAAGCGGGTGTTCGAGGCGTATCTGGGGTTGTATCTGCCGCCGTTTCTAATCAAGCGTTGAATTTGGTGGCCTCACCGCCGGCAAGCCGGCGCCCACAGGGAAAGGCACAAGGCCGAAAACCTGTGCAGTACCTGTAGGAGCGGCCTTGTGTCGCGATCGGGCTCGCCCGCTCCCACACTCAAGAAATGCGCGATCCCCTGTGGGAGCGGGCGTGCCCGCGAAGGGTCGCAAAGCGGCCCGCGGGCCACTTTCATCACAGCTTGGCGATAGACACTTCCGTCGACTTCACAAAGGCAATCACTTCACTGCCCACCTGCAGCTCCAGCTCACGCACGGAGCGGGTAGTGATCACCGAAGTGACGATGCCCGAAGCCGTCTGCACGTCGATTTCCGACAGTACCGGCCCTTCGAGGATTTCTTTCACAGTGCCTTTGAATTGGTTGCGAACGTTGATGGCTTTGATAGTCATGATTGGCTTCCTTTTGGCTTCTGGGGGTTCAGTGCGCCCAACGCAGTTGCGTGGGCAGAGGGGCTACAGGATCCGGCTCGGGCGCAGCGCCCGGGGCCGACAGCACACGGTTGAGCACTTCGCTTTCCAGCGCAGCCAGGCGGTGCGAACCACGCGCCCGAGGCCGTGCCAGGTCGACAGTGAGGTCGAGCCCGACCTCGCCGTCTTCGATCAGGATCACCCGGTCAGCCACGGCAACCGCCTCGCTGACATCGTGGGTAACCAGCAGCACGGTGAACCCGTGCTGACGCCACAGGCGTTCGATCAGTTGCTGCATCTCGATACGGGTCAGGGCATCCAGCGCGCCCAACGGCTCGTCCAGCAACAGCAGGCGCGGCTGATGGATCAGTGCCCGGGCCAGCGCCACGCGCTGCTTCTGGCCACCCGAAAGCGCCGCCGGCCACTCATTGGCGCGGTCGGCCAGGCCAACCGCCTCCAGGGCATCCAGCGCTCGCGAGCGCCAGTCGCCAGACAGGCCCAGGCCCACGTTGTCGATCACCTTCTTCCAAGGCAGCAGGCGTGCGTCCTGGAACATCAGGCGGGTTTCTTCGCGCGCTTCGTCCAGCGGCGCGGCACCGGCCAGCAACTGCCCGGCAGTGGGCTGGTCGAGCCCGGCCAGCAAACGCAGCAAGGTGCTCTTGCCGCAGCCGCTGCGGCCGACAATGGCCACGAACTGGCCCGCCGGAATGTGCAGGTCGATACCCTTCAATACTTCGCGCTGGCCAAAGGCCTTGCGCAAGCCGTTGGCGGCCAGCGGTATGCCACGCAGCAGGCGTGGCGGCTGTTCCTTGAGCACGGTCATGCGCCCTCCTTCTTCGCCACTTGGTAGGCTGGGTGCCAGCGCAACCACACACGCTCCAGGCCACGGGCAGCGAGGTCGGCGAGCTTGCCGAGCACGGCGTACAAAACGATGGCCAGCACCACCACGTCGGTCTGCAGGAATTCACGGGCGTTCATGGCCAGGTAGCCGATGCCCGCGTTGGCCGAGATGGTTTCGGCAACGATCAGGGTCAGCCACATGAAGCCCAGGGCAAAGCGCACGCCCACCAGGATCGACGGCAGCGCCCCCGGCAGGATCACCTGGCGGAACAGGCTGAAGCCGGACAACCCATAACTGCGGGCCATTTCCACCAGCGCCGGGTCCACATTGCGAATGCCGTGGTAGGTGTTCAGGTAGATCGGGAACAACGTGCCCAGCGCAACCAGGAAGATCTTCGCCGACTCATCGATACCAAACCACAGGATCACCAGCGGGATCAGTGCCAGGTGCGGCACGTTGCGTATCATCTGCACCGAGCTGTCGAGCAGGCGCTCGCCCCAGTTCGAAAGGCCCGTGATGAAGCCCAGCGCCAGGCCGATGCCGCCGCCGATGACGAAGCCCAGCCCGGCACGCCAGCCACTGATGGCCAGGTGGGTCCAGATATCACCGCTACGCACCAGCTCGACGCCAGCACTGACCACCGCGCTAGGCGCCGGCAAGATGCGCGTCGACAGCCAGCCAGCACTGACCGCCAGCTGCCAGGCGGCCAGCAGCAGCACCGGCAGCGCCCATGGCGCCAGCCGCTGGGCAAGGTTGTTGGAAGTTGCACGACTCATGGCCTGGCCCTCAGCTCTGCGCGACGGACTTGGGCAGGATGTCGTTGGCTACCATCTCGCCGAACGGGCTCACGTAGCCACCCGCCTTGGGTTGTTCCGGGCGGTTCACGTCAATGTGCGGGAACAGCAGCTCGGCCACTCGGTACGACTCTTCCAGGTGCGGGTAGCCGGAGAAGATGAAGGTATCGATGCCCAGCTCGGCGTACTCTTTGACCCGCGCGGCCACGGTCGGGCCATCACCGACCAGCGCGGTACCCGCACCGCCACGCACCAGGCCAACACCCGCCCACAGGTTGGGGCTGACTTCCAGGTTGTCGCGGTTACCGCCGTGCAGGGCGGCCATGCGCTGCTGGCCCACCGAGTCGAAGCGCGCCAGCGAGGCCTGCGCACGGGCAATGGTGTCATCGTCCAGGTGCGAAATCAGGCGGTCGGCGGCGGCCCAGGCTTCTTCGTTGGTTTCGCGCACGATCACGTGCAGGCGGATACCGAAACGTACTTCGCGGCCTTGAGCAGCGGCCTTTTTGCGCACTTGGGCGATCTTCTCGGCCACGGCTGCCGGTGGCTCACCCCACGTCAGGTACAACTCGACCTGTTCAGCCGCCAGGTCTTGGGCAGCCTCTGAAGAACCGCCGAAATACAGGGGCGGCCGGGGCTGCTGAATCGGCGGATAGAGAAGCTTGGCGCCCTTCACCTGAATGTGCTTGCCGTCATAATCGACGTTTTCGCCTTCCAGCACCTTGCGCCAGATACGGGTGAACTCGACCGACGCCTCGTAGCGCTGCTGGTGGTTCAGGTGCAGGCCGTCACCGGCCAGCTCGTCCGGGTCGCCACCGGTGACCAGGTTGAACAGCGCCCGGCCGTTGGACAGGCGATCAAGGGTGGCTGCCTGCCGAGCAGCCACGGTTGGCGAGATGATGCCGGGGCGCAGGGCCACCAGAAACTTCAGGCGCTGGGTCACGGGGATCAGCGAGGCCGCGACCAGCCAGGAGTCCTCGCAGGAGCGCCCGGTCGGGATCAATACCCCACCAAAACCAAGCCGGTCGGCAGCTTGCGCGATCTGTTGCAGGTAACCGTGGTCGACCGCGCGGGCGCCATCGGCAGTGCCCAGGTACTTGCCGTCACCGTGGGTGGGCAGGAACCAGAAAATGTTCAGACTCATTGGAGTTGTCTCCTCAAGGGGGGCACGAGCCGGGGCGGTACCCCGGCATGGGCGCATCATTCAAGGCGCGCTAGCGACCTTGGCCGGGGGTGTCCAGATCACATCCTTGATGCTCAACGGCTTGGGTATCAGCTTGAGCGCCTGGAAGGTGTCGGCGATCTTCTGCTGCGCCGCCACTACCTGCGGGGTGAGGGGCGCGGCGCCGTAGCCTTGGCGTTTGACCGAGGTAAGTGTGATGTCGGCAGGCAAGCCGAGCAGCGGCGCCACCTGGTCGGTGACTTCCTGCGGGTTGGCCTGCGACCACTCGCCCACGGCGCGCACTTGCTCGATAACGGTGTTGATCACCGCTGGGTGCTCGGTCGCGTAGTTGCGGGTAGCGAGATAGAACTGATGGTTGTCGACCAGGCCCTTGCCGTCACGCAGGGTGCGCGCCTGCAGCTGTTGCTCGGCGGCGGCCTGGTACGGGTCCCAGATCACCCAGGCGTCGACACTGCCGCGCTCGAAGGCTGCCCGGGCGTCGGCCGGCGGCAGGTAAACCGGCTGGATGTCGCTGTACTGCAGGCCCGCGTCTTGCAGTGCACGCACCAGCAGGTAGTGCACATTGGAGCCTTTGTTGAGGGCGACTTTCTTGCCTTTGAGGTCCTTCACCGACTGTACCGGCGAACCCTTGGGCACGAGAATCGCTTCGCTGTGCGGCGCGGGCGGTTCGTAGGCCACATAGAGCAGGTCGGCGCCGGCGGCCTGGGCGAATACCGGTGGTGTTTCACCGGTGACGCCAAAATCGATCGAGCCGACGTTCAGCCCTTCAAGCAGCTGCGGGCCGCCGGGAAACTCGGTCCACTGCACCTGTACGCCCTGCTCGGCCAGGCGCTTCTCCAGCGTACCCTTGGCCTTGAGCAGCACCAGGGTGCCGTATTTCTGATAACCGATACGCAGGCTCTCGGCCTGGGCTTGGGTGATGGCGCCGAAGGACACAGCCGCCGCGAACAGGGCGACCAGACCGCGACGCAAGAAGACTGTGCGCATGGCGCTCTCCTGTGCGATAGGGTTCGGGTTGCACCTGCTTGCCTCGTTGGCGGGCGAGTAAGGTGGTAAAGCGGATAAAACCGGTCAGATGCTCCAGCGAGCACTGAGCAGGCGTTCGTTCAGTACACCGGGGGCCACGGGGCGCGGCCGACGGGCCAGGGCAACGTGGAAGGTTTCCAGCGAGTCCTGCAGGCGTTCTTCCAGCGCGGGTAGCAGTTGCGCGGGCTTGCTGCCCTCTGCGTAAGCGACTTGGCTGTCGTCAGCGAAGATCCCTTGCAGGGTCTCTTGCGCCTTGAGTGCAGACAGCACGGGCTTGAGTGCGTAATCCACCGCCAGCATGTGGGCGATGCTGCCGCCGGTGGCGATCGGCAACACGATCTTGTGTGCCAAAGCGCGCTCGGGCAGCAGGTCGAGCAAGGTTTTCAGAGCACCGGCAAACGATGCCTTGTACACCGGTGTGGCGACGATCAGGCCATCGGCCTGGGCCACGAGTTGCTGGAAGTGCTGTACCTGCGGGCTGTCGAAACGGGCATGCAGCAGGTCTTCGGCGGGGAAGTCACGTACCTGGAACGTCACCACTTCGACGCCGCGATGCTGCAGCCACTGGCGCGAACGCTCCAGCAGCACGCCGGAGCGTGAACGTGGACTTGGGCTACCACCGATTGAGACGACCAACATTGCAGCGGTTCCTTGTGTTCTGTTGGGGATGACATTAGCAGTCAGTTCATATATCTAGAAATCATATTTATTTATTTGTTTATTCCTTATTGTTATTTGGTGGCATCGCGATCTTGGGGCCGCTTTGCGGCCCATCGCGACACAAGGCCGCTCCTACAGGGGGCGGGTAACGGTGAAAGTGCAAAAAAAAGGGCCGTCGAAACGGCCCGAAAATCCCTGTGAGGCTAAGAGCGATGCAACGAGGAATGCGTTAACGATTGGGCTGGGGGGTCAGGCGCAGATAGGGTTTGACGGCACGATACCCTTTGGGGAAGCGCTGCTTGATCTCTTCTTCGTCCTTGAGCGAAGGCACGATCACCACGTCGTCGCCGTCTTGCCAGTTACCTGGCGTGGCCACCTTGTGGTTGTCGGTCAGCTGCAGCGAGTCGATCACCCGCAGGATTTCATTGAAATTGCGCCCGGTACTGGCCGGGTAGGTGATGGTCAGCCGCACCTTCTTGTTCGGGTCGATCACGAACAGCGAGCGCACGGTCAGGGTGTCGCTGGCGTTCGGATGGATCAGGTCATAAAGGTCTGAAACCTTGCGGTCGGCGTCGGCGATGATCGGGAAATTGACCACGGTGTTCTGGGTTTCGTTGATGTCGGCGATCCATTTGTGGTGCGAATCGACCGGGTCGACCGACAAGGCAATGGCCTTGACTCCGCGTTTGGCGAATTCGTCCTTGAGCTTGGCAGTCAGGCCCAGCTCAGTGGTGCATACTGGGGTGAAGTCAGCCGGGTGGGAGAACAGCACACCCCAACTGTTACCCAGCCACTCATGGAAACGGATCTTGCCTTCGCTGGAATCCTGTTCGAAATCGGGGGCGATATCGCCGAGTTTTAGGCTCATAGGCTGCGGCTCCTGGGCTGGGTTGTGGTCAGCGTGTGAATAGACTGTGCCTGCAATTGATTAAAAACAAAAAGAATAAATAATGATTTATTTATAACTTTTTTACATACAAATCCGCAGACATGAAAAAGCCTCGCACTAGGCGAGGCTCTTGGGTGTCGCTACGACTTACAGGAAGCTGTAAGTGTAGTTCACGATGAAGCGAGTCTGGTCTTGGTCGGCGCTGGCTTCGCTGCTGCCACCACGGTACACACCCTGGCGCAAGCTGAAGCCCAGACCTTTGAGGGTACCTTGCTGAATGGTGTAGTCGACGCGAGCGTCACGTTCCCATTCGTTGTAGGTGCCGTGGCCGCTCTTGTAGCGAATGTCGTCACCACGCAGGTAGGAAACCGAAGCCTTCAGGCCCGGAACGCCCAGCGAAGCGAAGTCATACGAGTACTGGCCGAAGTTGGTGTTCTCACCGGCACGGGCGAACTGGTTGATCATGCTGTCGGTGAACAGGTAGAAACTGGCACCGCCAGCACCTTCAGGGCGACCGTTACCGTCAACCACGTTGCCCTGGTTCAGCCAGACGAAACCGCCGTCATCGCTGACTTGCTGACGACCGAGCATCAGCGCGTGGCCACCCAGGGTGTAGGTGAACATGGCCGACCAGGTCTTGTTGTCGACCTTGCCAGTGTTCTTGGCGTAACCACCGTTGTTGCTGAAGTTGTAGCCGCCGCCGTGACCGTTGTTGCCGTCGCTGCTGCTGTCGAAGTAGCGCAGGTCGGTCTTGAACGACTGGTCGTCGGCGATCTTGAAGACGTGGGTGGCACCCAGGAAGTGCTGCTTGTAGAAGTCTTCCAGGTTCGAGTAGTAGTACTGCAGGGTCAGGTCTGGAGTGAGCTTGTAGTCCAGGCCGCCGTAGCGGAACTTGTTGCTGTCGGCAGTGGCGCCAGCGACCGACAGGCCAGTACGGTTGCTCGACGCACGGCCCATGGCGTGAGTCAGCTGACCGGCGTTGATGGTCAGGTTGTCGATTTCCTTCGACTGGATAGTGCCACCCTCGAAGGTTTGCGGCAGCACACGGCCATCGTTCGCGACTAAGATCGGCAGGTTCGGCGCCAGAGCGCTACCAAAATGGGCTTCGGTCTTAGAAAAACGCGCCTTGGCGTTAGCGCCAACGCGGGCCCACTGATTAACCGACGAGCCATTGCTGGCGTCTGGCATGAAGCCGCTTTTGTGATAGCCGCGGCCGCCATCCAGGTGGATACCCCATAGGGCCTGGGCGTCAACACCAAAGCCAACGGTACCCTCGGTGAAGCCTGAGATATAGTCGAGCTTGAAACCCTGGCCAGTTTCACGCTGATCTGGACGCTTGAAGTTAGTGGAGCTGCTTGCATGGGCATCACGGTTATCGTTGTCGTAATACATGGTGCGCGAGCTGAGGGACAGTTTGCTGTCTTCCACGAAACCGGCAGCGCCTGCTGTTTGGGCAAAAACCCCCAGTGCCACGGCCACGGCCAGGCTGGACTTGTACATGTTGTGCTCCTCTACGTTCTAATTTTTGTGTATCTCTGGCGGTAGGGTCTTGTGCCCCGCTCACCGTGGATTGGCGATTTAGTCCCAAAGTGTGACTGGTAAGTCAAACGTTTCTAAACGTTTCTCGACTTTGGTCTAAGGCGCCACCTGCGCTACAGGATAATGACAATCCTATAAATCCAAAATGACCGTTTTGTGAATTTCTAAGATTTTTAGGGAATATGTAACGAACCTTTGCAACCAATCGTTGTAGCTCTGCGGTTTCTAATAGCATTCAGCTATTTGCAAACGTTTGCTAATAACCTAATTCCTTAATGTTCTATAGGGACGGAGAAGCCTAGCAGCCTGATCTGATTTCGCCATTGACCCAGGTTATGACCCTTCCCAGGCTTTGTAGGAGCGGCCTTGTGTCGCGATGGGGCGCGAAGCGGCCCTAAACGCTCAGCTTCGCAGCAGCCATCGTCAGGGCCGCTTCTTCGCGCATCGCGACACAAGGCCGCTCCTACAGCTTTACCTCCTAAGCTAATGCAAAAAAGTTATTTATTTTAAATTTTTTAGATCATTTAGCCTTCTCGCCATACCCCAGTTTGCCTGACGAGAGGTTCACCATGATCCCGCATGCCCCGCTGCGCCTGTTCGCCGCCCTGACCCTCGCCAGCGCCAGCTGGCTGGCCCAGGCGGCCGACCTGACCGTCGCCTACCAGACCACCGTCGACCCCGCCAAGGTGGCGCAGGTGGATGGCGACTACGAAAAAGCCAGCAAGGCCAGCATTGACTGGCGCAAATTCGATAACGGCGCCGATGTGATCACCGCAGTAGCCAGCGGTGACGTGCAGATCGGCTACCTGGGCTCCAGCCCGCTGGCCGCCGCCGCCACCCGCAAGCTGCCGGTCGAAACGTTTCTGATCGCAACGCAGATCGGCGCAGGCGAGGCTCTGGTCGCCCGCGACAGCATCAAGACGCCACAAGACCTGGTCGGCAAGAAAGTCGCCGTGCCATTCGTTTCAACTGGCCACTACAGCTTGCTGGCAGCCCTGAAGACCTGGAACATCGACCCCTTTAAGGTGCAGATACTCAACCTCGCGCCCCCTGCGATCATTGCCGCCTGGAAACGCGGCGACATCGACGCCACCTACGTCTGGGACCCGGCCCTGGGCGTGGCCAAGGAAAACGGCAAGGTGCTGATCACCTCGGGCGAGCTGGCCGCAAAAGGCGCACCCACCTTCGATGCCTGGATCGTGCGCAAGGACTTCGCCGAGAAGCACCCCGACGTGGTCAAGGCTTTTGCCAAGGTCACCCTCGATGCCTACGCCGAATACCGCAAAGACCCGCAAGCCTGGCTGGCTGACAAGGGCAACGTAGACAAACTGGTGAAGCTGTCCGGCGCCAAGGCCAGCGACATTCCGGTGCTGCTGCAGGGCAACGTCTACCCACTGGCCGCCGACCAGGCCAGCGCACTGGGCGCACCGACCACCCAGGCACTGACCGACACGGCCAACTTCCTCAAGCAGCAAGGCAAGGTTGACGCCGTACTGCCGGACTACTCGCCGTACGTCAGCGCCAAGTTCCTTCCAAACTGAACCGGAGCCCGCCATGGCCTTGCTCGAACTGGAGCGCATCAGCGCACAGTACCCCGGTGCCGCCACCCCGGTGCTGGCCGACATCAACCTGAGCCTGGGGCCGCGCCAACTGCTGGTGGCCCTGGGGCCATCCGGCAGCGGCAAAACCTCGCTGCTCAACCTGATCGCCGGCTTCGTTACCCCCAGTGGCGGCCGCATCACCCTCGACGGTGTACCGGTGCAAGGGCCTGGAGCCGAGCGCGGTGTGGTGTTCCAGGACGACGCGCTGCTGCCATGGCAGAACGTGCTGGGCAACGTCGCATTCGGCCTGGAGCTGGCCGGCGTACCACGCGCCGAGCGTGAAGCCAAAGCCCGCGAGATGCTGGCCCTGGTCGACCTCGCCGGCTTCGGCGAGCGGCGCATCTGGCAGTTGTCCGGCGGCCAGAAGCAACGCGTGGGCCTGGCCCGGGCGCTGGCAGCCGACCCACGGGTGCTATTGATGGACGAACCGTTCGGCGCCCTCGATGCCTTCACCCGCGAGCAGATGCAGGCGTTGCTGCTGCAGGTATGGCAGCGCACCGCCAAGCCGGTGTTCCTGATTACCCACGACATCGAAGAAGCGGTATTCCTGGCCAGCGAACTGGTACTGCTGGCGCCCAACCCGGGGCGCGTGGTGGAACGCCTGCAACTGGACTTCGGCCAGCGTTATGCCGCTGGCGAATCGGCCCGGGCGATCAAGTCCGACCCGGCCTTCATCGAAACCCGCGAGCACGTACTGGCGCGGGTGTTTTCCCAACGCCAAAGCCTGCAGGAGCGCGCATGAGCAGCCTGGACCTGCCGGTAACCGGCAAACACAACGCCCAACACAGGCCAGCCATCAAGCTGCGCCAGCCACGTTCCACCCGCTGGATCAGCACCCTGACCCTCGCCAGCCTTTTGCTGGCGTGGTGGCTGGTGACTGCCGCCGGCTGGGTCGAGCCGCTGTTCCTGCCCTCGCCCGGCGACATCCTGGCCAAGGGCTGGACCTTGCTGACCCAGGGTTACATGGATGCCAGCCTGTGGCAGCACCTGGGCGCCAGCCTGGGGCGCATCGGCGTGGCCCTGCTGGCCGCCACGCTGACGGCCATCCCAGTGGGCATCGCCATCGGCTACAACCGCGTGGCACGCGGCATCCTCGACCCGCTGATCGAGTTCTACCGGCCGATCCCACCGCTGGCCTACCTGCCCCTGATTGTCATCTGGTGCGGCATCGGCGAGCTGTCGAAGGTGTTGCTGATCTTCCTGGCGATCTTTGCGCCGATCGCCATTGCCACCGCCACCGGCGTACGTACCGTCGACCCGGCCAAGTTGCGTGCAGCGCAGTCGCTGGGCGCAAGCAAGGCTCAGCTGATCCGGCACGTGATCCTGCCGAGCGCGCTACCCGACATCCTCACCGGGATCCGCATCGGCCTGGGGGTTGGCTGGTCGACGCTGGTAGCCGCCGAGCTGATTGCCGCCACCAGTGGCCTGGGCTTCATGGTGCAGTCGGCGGCGCAGTTTCTGGTTACCGACGTCGTAGTGCTGGGCATCCTGCTGATCGCCTTGATCGCCTTCGCACTGGAAATGAGCCTGCGCGCCCTGCAACGCAAGCTGGTGCCCTGGCACGGGCAAAGCCACTGAACCCCATTGTCCACGCCAGCACACTGGCGCCTGTTCGAAGAGACTGACATGAGCCTGACCATCACTCCCCTCAGCCCGGCGCTCGGCGCCCAGATCAGCGGCGTGGACATCAGCCGCGACATCACCGCAGCACAACGCGACGCCATTGAACAGGCGCTGCTGCAGCACCAGGTGCTGTTCTTCCGCGACCAGCCGATCAACCCGGAACAACAGGCGCGCTTTGCCGCCCGCTTCGGCGACCTTCACATTCACCCGATCTACCCCAACGTGCCGGACACCCCGCAGGTGCTGGTGCTCGACACGGCGGTCACTGATGTGCGCGACAACGCCGTGTGGCACACCGACGTGACCTTCCTGCCAACCCCGGCACTGGGTGCGGTGCTCAGTGCCAAGCAGTTGCCGGCCTACGGTGGCGATACCTTGTGGGCCAGCGGCATCGCTGCCTTTGAAGCCTTGTCGGCGCCGCTGCGGGGCATGCTCGACGGGCTGACCGCCACTCACGACTTCACCAAGTCGTTCCCGCTGGAACGCTTTGGCACCACCGCTGAAGACCTGGCGCGCTGGGAAGCCACGCGGCGCAACAACCCGCCCCTGTCGCACCCGGTGGTGCGTACGCATCCGGTGAGCGGGCGCAAGGCGTTGTTCGTCAATGAGGGGTTTACCACGCGCATCAATGAGCTGAGCGAGCTGGAGAGCGAGGCGTTGCTGAAGCTGCTGTTCGCCCATGCCACACGGCCGGAGTTCAGCATTCGCTGGCGCTGGCAGGAGCATGACGTGGCGTTCTGGGACAACCGCGTGACCCAGCATTTTGCCGTGGATGACTACCGGCCCAATCGGCGGGTGATGCATCGGGCGACGATCCTCGGGGATGTGCCCTTTTAGTTGTTGCCTGTTCTGGCCTCTTCGCGGGCACGCCCGCTCCCACAGGTCCGGCACCGGTTTCGAAACCTGTGATGTACCTGTGGGAGCGGGCGTGCCCGCGAAGAGGCCAGAGCAGGAAAGCCTGGTCAGCGGACCAGATGCAGGAACTGCATGTGTCGCTCGTACTGGTCGAGGATGTCGTTGATGATCTGCTCCTTGCTGTAGCCAACCAGGTCGTAGTTCTGGCTGCCTTCGCTCAGGTACACCTCCGCCCGGTAGTAGCGGCGGTTCTTCAACTCCTGCGTGCCCAGCCCACCCAGGGCGAACGATGGCGTGAAGTAGCCACGCATCTGCACCTGGTAAATGAACGGCTGTTCTTCGCCATGCCCTACTTTCAGGCTGACGTTGTCGTGGCTTGGGTCATCCTGGGTGATCAGCACCAGGCCTTTTTGCTCGAACACCTCACGCACATCGGCAATCGCCGGGCGCACCACATCGTCCATGAAGCGGTACACCTCGTCACGCGACGGGAAGTGCACCGCCTGGCTCAAACGTTGACGCCAGCCGCCACGGCCGCGGCGTGACTGGGCGAACGGTGCCAGCGAGTGCATTTGCGCGATCTGCCGTTGCGACTCCAGGTAGAAGGCCTTGTGCAACCCCCACATCATGCACAGCAAGATCAACGAGAACGGCAGCGAGGTCAGTACCACCGCCGACTTCAGTGAATCAATGCTGCCCGCGAACAACAGCGCACTGGTGACCAGCGCGGTCATCGCGCCCCAGAAAATGCGCAGCCAGTTCGGCCCGTCCTCATCGGCATCCCCACCGGTGGCCGACAAGGTCGACAGCACCACGGTGCCAGAGTCGGCCGAGGTGACGAAGAACACGAAACTGATGAACACCGTGGTGGCGATCACCACCTTGCTCCAGGGGTAGGTTTCCAGCAGCAGGTACAGGCTCATGGACGGGTTGTCCAAGGCCGACTGGCCCAGCGCGGTCATGCCGTGGTTGATGACCTGGTCCAGGGCACTGTTGCCGAAGATCGACATCCACGCCAGGGTGAAGCCCAGCGGGATCAGCAGCACGCCAAAGACGAACTCGCGGATGGTACGGCCGCGGGAAATGCGCGCAATGAACAAGCCCACGAACGGCGCCCAGGCAATCCACCAGGCCCAGTAGAACACTGTCCAGCCACCCAGCCAGTCGCGGTTCTCACCGTAGGCATACACGTCGAAGCTCTTGCGCGGCAAGGCGCCCAGGTAATCGCCAAGGTTCTGGATGAGGGTGTTGAACAGGTGCTGGGTAGGCCCGGCGAACAGCACGAACAGCAGCAATGCGCAGGCCAGGAACAGGTTGATGTCGCTCATTACCCGCACGCCCTTCTCTACCCCGGCAACGGCTACGGCCACCGCCGCGCCCATCATCAGGGTGATGAGGATCACCTGCACCCACTGGCTGTGGCTGATGCCGAACAGGTAATCCAGGCCGGCATTCAGGTGCAGCACGCCAAAGCCCATGTCGGCGCCCAGGCCGAACACGGTGGCGATGATGCCGAAGCCGTCCACCGCATAACCGATCGGCCCGTTGATGCGCTTGCCGATCAGCGGGTACAGCGCCGAACGCAACGCCAGCGGCAGGTTATGGCGGTAGGCGAAGTAGGCCAGCGCCATGCCGACGAAGGCGAACACGCCCCAGCCATGCAACCCCCAGTGCAGGAACAGGATCTGCATGGCCTGGCGCCCGGCCTCCGCAGTGCCCGCTTCGCCTTGGGGCGGCTGCAGCATATGGGTCAGCGGTTCGGACACACAGAAGAAGAACAACGTAATGCTGATGCCAGCCGCAAACAGCATGCCGGCCCATGACAGGTAACTGAACTCGGGCTCGTCGTGGTCGGCACCGAGCTTGATCTTGCCGTAGCCGGACAAGGCGGTGACCACCACGAAGACCAGGTACAGGGTCATTGCCAACATGTAGTACCAGCCGACCGTATTGGCCGCCCAGTTCTGCGCCGCCAGCAACCAGTCGCCTGCGGTTTGCGGGTTGGAGATGACCACCAGGCCGAAGATAAGGATGAAGCTTGCCGCAAAGTAGAACACCGGCGGGTTCATGCGGATCTTGCTGGTGGAAAGGGATGGGGTCGGTGCACTCATGGGGCAGGCACCTCGTCAAAAGACGTGAGGTTCGGAATGAACGGGTTCAGCAAAGGAATCCTCCTGTTGAACACCGGCAGCGGACCAGCGTTTTTTCATTGAACAAGCGTTCAAGTTAAACATGGATCGGTGTTCAATGCGAATTGGGGCGCCGACTGGCGCGCTTCTGGCCCGGCCTTTTCGCGGGCAAACCCGCGCCTGGCGCGCACATCGGTCGCTCGATGTGCGGTCCTTGTAAGAGCCCGTTTCACCTTGAAAAGTGCCGGTGCACGCCAGGCAAATTTCAGGTCAATGCTTGTCTTGGCAATCCAGCTGCAAGTTGGCCTGGGTGATGTTGCTCTCGGCTGGCACACTGCGGGTCAGCCACACGTTGCCGCCAATGGTCGAGCCTTTACCGATGGTGATGCGCCCCAGTACCGTGGCGCCGGCATAGATCACCACATCGTCTTCGACGATTGGGTGGCGTGGCAGGCCTTTGTGCAAGGTGCCCGACTCGTCGCTTGGGAAACGCTTGGCGCCAAGGGTCACAGCCTGGTAGATACGCACGCGCTCGCCGATGATCGCGGTTTCGCCAATGACCACCCCCGTACCATGGTCGATGAAGAAACTCGGCCCGATCTGCGCCCCAGGGTGAATGTCGATACCGGTGGCTGAATGCGCCAGTTCCGAACTGATGCGCGCCAGCAGTGGCAGGCCTGCCCGGTACAGATGGTGCGCCAGGCGGTGGTGGATGATCGCCAGAACGCCGGGGTAGCACAGCAGCACCTCATCGACGCTACGGGCCGCCGGGTCGCCGTGGTAGGCAGCCAGCACATCGGTGTCGAGCAACACCCGCAGCGCTGGCAAGGCTGCCGCGAAATCCTGTACCAGCCTCAGCGCGTGAGCATCCACACCGGCCAGCTCGGCCTGGCTTTGCCGGGCGGCGTAACGCAGCTCCAGTCGGGCCTGGGCCAGCAAGGCGGTCAGGGCGGCATCGAGGGTGTGGCCAACGTAGAAATCTTCACTTTCTTCGCGCAGGTCGACCGGGCCCAGGCGCATAGGGAACAGCGCACCACAGAGTTGCTCAAGGATCTGCCGCATCGCCTCGCGCGACGGCAGCTCGCGGCCACCCTGCTCGCCGCTGCTGCGGCCATTGCGGGTGCGCCACTGCTCACGCGCGCCGCGCAGGCCGGTTACGATGCTCTGCAACTGCCAGCGCCCGGATAATGGTTGTTCGCTCACGGTTTTCTCCTGCCGTATAGGCCATCGGGTTGTTTCGCCATGCCCGCGAAAGGGCCGGGCGTGCCTGCGTGCAATCCACTCTACGGCAAATCCGCCTCTTGGAAAAAACTACGCTTTATTCCATCCTGCGCCATGTCGGGCACACCCTGCGGTGACGGCGCAGGCAACCTCGCCTACCCTCAAAGCAATCACGCTCTGATAACGAACAAAATGGAAGTAACAAAATATTTTTTTATTATTTCCAGGCCTAAAAAGCCAGCTCTATAGTCGCCACCCTCTCCCTACACAACACGCGCGGGGCTCTGCCATGTCGAAGTTCGTCAAACCGCTACTCAATGCCAGCCTGGCCCTTGTGCTGGGTGCTGGTCTGCTCGGCCAGGCCCTCGCCGGCGAAGAGCTGAAAACCATTCAGGAAAAAGGCGTGATCAACGTCGGCCTCGAAGGCACCTACCCGCCGTTCAGCTTTCAGGATGAAAACGGCAAGCTGACCGGTTTTGAAGTCGAGCTCTCCGAACTGCTGGCCAAAGAGCTGGGGGTCAAGGCCAAGATCCAGCCAACCAAGTGGGACGGTATTCTCGCCGCGCTGGAGTCCAAACGGCTGGACATCGTGGTCAACCAGGTGACCATTTCGGAAGAACGCAAGAAGAAGTATGACTTCTCCGAGCCTTACACCATCTCCGGCATCCAGGCGCTGATTCTCAAGAAGAAGGCCGAGCAGCTGAATATCAATGGTGCACAGGATCTGGCCGGCAAAAAAGTCGGCGTGGGTCTGGGCACCAACTACGAGCAGTGGGTGAAACAAGACGTACCGAAAGCCGAGGTGCGCACTTATGAAGACGACCCGAGCAAATTCGCCGACCTGCGCAACGGCCGCATCGACGCCATCCTGATCGACCGCCTGGCGGCGCTGGAATACGCGCAAAAAGCTAAGGACACCGAACTGGCCGGCCCTGCCTTCTCGCGCCTGGAAAGCGGCGTGGCTCTGCGCAAGGGCGAGCCTGAACTGTTGGCGGCCATCAACAAGGCCATCGACAAGCTCAAGGCTGACGGCACGCTGGCCAAGCTGTCGGAAAAATATTTCGGTGCCGATGTCACTAAATGATCGCTGAAAGCCTGCAACTCGTAGCCGACTCCGCGCCCTTCCTGCTCAAGGGCGCGGGTTACACCGTACTGCTCAGCGTGGGCGGCATGTTCTTCGGCCTGGTGCTGGGCTTTGCCCTGGCGCTGATGCGGCTGTCGAAGGTATTGCCGCTCAACTGGCTGGCGCGGATCTATGTGTCGTTCTTTCGCGGCACGCCGCTGCTGGTGCAACTGTTCGTGATCTATTTCGGCATGCCGCAGATCGGGATCGAACTCGACCCTATCCCGGCCTCGCTGATTGGCCTGTCGCTGAACATGGCGGCTTACATCTGCGAAATCCTGCGCGCGGCGATTTCATCGATTGACCGTGGCCAATGGGAAGCTGCGGCCAGCATCGGCATGACCCGGGTGCAGGCCATGCGCCGGGCGATCCTGCCCCAGGCCCTGCGCACCGCCCTGCCACCGCTGGGCAACAGCTTCATTTCGCTGGTCAAGGACACCGCCCTGGCAGCCACCATCCAGGTACCCGAGCTGTTCCGCCAGGCCCAGCTGATTACCGCACGCACCTTCGAAGTGTTCACCATGTACGTAGCGGTTGCGGTTATCTACTGGGTGCTGTGCAGCATCCTCGCGCACTTCCAGAACCGTATGGAAGCGCGGGTCAACCAGCATGACCAGGAGCATTGAGCATGATTGAAGTCAAAGGCCTGACCAAGCGGTTCAAGGGCCAGACCGTGCTCAACGGCATTGACCTGACCGTACAGCCTGGCGAGGTGGTGGCCATCATCGGCCCCAGCGGCTCGGGCAAGACCACCTTCCTGCGCTGCCTGAACCTGCTGGAAACGCCCGACGCCGGGCAGATAAAGATCGGCGCCATCAGCATCGATGCCAACCGCCCGCTGGGGGGGCAGCAAAGTGCAATCCGCCGGTTGCGCCAGCAGGCCGGGTTCGTGTTCCAGAACTTCAACCTGTTCCCGCACCGCACAGCCTTGGAAAACGTGATCGAGGGGCCGGTGATCGTCAAGAAGACCCCGCGCGAACAGGCTGTCGAACTGGGCCGCCGCTTGCTGGCCAAGGTAGGCCTGGCGGGCAAGGAAGATGCCTACCCGCGTCGCCTGTCCGGTGGCCAGCAGCAGCGGGTGGCCATCGCCCGCGCCTTGGCCATGGAGCCCGAGGTGATTCTGTTCGACGAGCCGACCTCGGCGCTGGACCCGGAACTGGTGGGTGAAGTGCTGGCGACCATTCGCGGCCTGGCGGAAGAAAGGCGCACCATGGTCATCGTCACCCACGAAATGAGCTTTGCCCGGGACGTGGCTAACCGGGTGATCTTCTTCGACAAAGGCGTGATCGTGGAGCAAGGCGAGGCCAAAGCGCTGTTTGCTGCGCCGAAGGAAGAGCGTACCCGGCAGTTCTTGCGCAAGTTCCTTGGGACTGCTGCTTCCGAGTAGGCCTGCTCTGGGCCCTTCGCGGGCTCGCCCGCTCCCCACAGGGTTAACGCTGTGGGAGCGGGTTCATCCGCGAAGAGGTCGGCGTAGCCGCGGAAATCTCTCCTTCTATATATATTCCAAAGAGTTAGTTCATTAAATTTTTATAAAGCATTAGGGTATATCAACCGGACCACCGGACCAGCACACGTTCGCCGCGACCAGCTGTAGCGGCTTTACTTTTCGCGAGGTCAGGAATGGTCAGCATCACAATTTCCCCAGTGCGTAACGCCAGGGCATTGAGTACAGCCAAGGAGCGGTACTGATGTCCAGCCAACCCAACAGCCTATTACACAGCGATCTCGACAGCGCTCCCCCGTTGCTGCCAGCCAAGGTGTTGCGCAACGACGCCGAAGCCTTGCAAGCGGCACGCGAACTGGCCGAGGTCGCCCGCGAGCATGCCGCCCGCCGCGACCAGCAACGCAAGCTGCCATGGGCCGAGGTCGAGCTGTTCACCCGCAGCGGGCTGGGTAGCATCAGCGTGCCCAAGGCCCACGGGGGCCCCGATGTTTCGTTCGCCACCATCGCTGAAGTGTTTCGCCTGATCAGCGCCGCCGACCCGGCCCTGGGGCAGATCCCGCAGAACCAGTTCGGCATCTTGCAACTGCTGCGCCTGACGGCAAGCGAAGCGCAACAGGCGTTGGTTTTCCGCAGCGTGCTCGAAGGCTGGCGCATCGGCAATGCCGGGCCCGAGCGCGGCACCAAGGACACCCTCACGCTCACCGCGCGTATCACCCGCAACGGCGACGGTTATCGCATCAGTGGCGAGAAGTTCTATTCCACCGGCGCCCTGTTCGCCCATTGGGTGGCGGTCAAAGCCCTGGACGACGACGGCCGTCAGCGCCTGGCGTTCGTACGTAGAGGCAGCCCGGGGCTGCGCATCGTCGATGACTGGTCCGGGTTTGGCCAGCGCACTACCGCCAGCGGCACGGTGCTGCTGGACCAGGTGCCGGTGGAGGCGGCGCTGGTGATCGACAACTGGCGCCAGCGCGATATACCCAATACCCAGGGCGCGGTCTCGCAGTTGATCCAGGCAGCAATCGATGCAGGTATCGCTGAAGCGGCCATCGAAGATGCGATCAAGTTCGTTCGCGAGAAGTCGAGGCCTTGGGTCGACGCCAATGTCGAGCGCGCCAGCGACGATCCTTACGTGATCGCTGACGTCGGGCGCCTGAAGCTTGAACTGCACGCGGCGCAAGCGTTGCTGCGCAAGGCCGCGCAGGTGCTCGACGAGGTCAGCGCCGCGCCCGTCGATGCCGCGAGCGCGGCGCGCGCGTCCATTGCGGTGGCCGAAGCCAAGGTGCTGACCACTGAAATTGCCCTGCAGGCCAGCGAAAAGCTGTTCGAGCTGGCTGGCAGCCGCGCCACCCTTGCCGAATTCAACCTCGACCGCCACTGGCGCAACGCCCGGGTGCACACGCTGCATGACCCGGTGCGCTGGAAGTACCACGCGGTTGGGGCTTACCACCTTAACGGGACCTTGCCCGCGCGGCATTCCTGGATCTGAATTCAATGGCCTTGGGGGCTGCTTTGCAGCCCATCGCGACACAAGGCCGCTCCTACCCGTGGCGCGGACCGGCATGGAACCGCGTATCCCTGCAGGAGCGGCCTTGTGTCGCGATGGGCCGCATAGCGCTCCCAAGGCCCGGAGAAACCCATGAACATCAGAATCATCACCAGCGACACCCAAGCCCTGCATGTCGCCGACGAAATCGCCCAACAACTGCGCCGCGACAGCGCCCTGCGCGACCGCGAACGCCGGCTGCCGCACAGCGAACTGGACCTTTTCACCCGCTCCGGCCTGTGGGCCATTAGTGTGCCCAAGGCCTTCGGCGGCGCTGGCGTGTCCAACGTCACCCTGGCCAAGGTCATCGCCCGCATCGCCCAGGCCGACGGCTCGCTGGGGCAGATCCCACAGAATCATTTCTACAGCCTGGAAGTACTGCGGGTAAACGGCAGCCCCGAACAACAGAAGCGGCTGTATGGCGAAGTGCTGGCCGGCCGCCGTTTCGGCAATGCCCTGGCCGAACTGGGTACCAAGACCGCCAACGATCGCACCACCCGCCTGAGCCGTGACGGTGACGGCTTTCGCATCAATGGCCGCAAGTTCTATGCGACTGGCGCCATCTACGCCCAGCGTATTCCTACGTCGGTGGTCGATGAACAGGGCGTGCAGCACCTGGTGTTCGTGCCGGCCGATAGCCAGGGCGTGCAGGTGATCGACGACTGGAGCGGCTTTGGTCAGCGCACCACCGGCAGTGGCTCGGTTCTGCTGGACAACGTTTACGTCAGCGCAACGGACGTGGTGCCTTTCCAGAGCGCCTTCGAGCGCCCCACCCCGGTCGGCCCGCTGGCGCAGCTTCTTCACGCCGCCATCGACACCGGCATCGCCCGCGCCGCCTACGAGGATGCCCTGCACTTCGTGCGCACCCGCAGCCGACCATGGGTCGACGCAGGCCTGGACAAGGCAAGCGATGACCCACTGACGCTGAAAAGCTTCGGTCACCTGGCGATCCGCCTGCACGCGGCCGAAGCCCTGCTGGAACGCGCTGGCGAATACCTCGACCGCGCTCGCAACGACAGCACCGCCGACACCGTCGCCGCGGCGTCCATCGCCGTGGCCGAAGCGCGTGCCATCAGCACGGAAATCGCGCTTGCCGCCGGCACTGCCCTGTTCGAACTGAGTGGGAGCCAAGCGACGCTGGCCGAGCACAACCTCGACCGCCATTGGCGCAACGCCCGCGTGCACACCTTGCACGACCCGGTCCGCTGGAAATACCACGCCATCGGCAATTACTACCTCAACGACGTCAACCCGCCACGCCGGGGGACCCTCTGATGGCCAAGCAAATCCTGCTCAATGCCTTCAACATGAACTGTGTCGGGCACATCAACCACGGCCTGTGGACCCACCCACGGGACACTTCGACCCAGTACACCAGCCTGGAGTACTGGACCCAGCTCGCACGCCTGCTGGAGCGCGGCCTGTTCGATGGGCTGTTCATCGCCGATATCGTCGGTACCTACGATATCTATGGGCAATCGCTGGACGTCACCCTCAAGGAGGCCATCCAGTTGCCGGTCAATGACCCCTTGCTGCTGGTTTCGGCCATGGCCGCCGTCACTCGCCACCTGGGTTTTGGCCTTACCGCCAACCTGACCTACGAGGCGCCGTACCTGTTCGCCCGACGCCTATCCACCCTGGACCACCTGAGCCAAGGCCGGGTTGGCTGGAACATCGTAACCGGTTACCTCGACAGTGCCGCCCGCGCCATGGGCCTGGCACAGCAACCCGAACATGACCGCCGCTACGACCAGGCCGACGAATACCTGCAGGTGCTGTACAAGCTGCTGGAGGGCAGCTGGGCCGACGACGCGGTGGTCGCTGATCGCGAGCAGCGCATCTATGCCCGCCCCGACAAGGTGCGCAAGGTGCAGCACCATGGCGAGTTCTACAAGGTCGAGGGCTACCACCTGTGCGAGCCCTCGCCGCAGCGCACCCCGGTACTGTTCCAGGCAGGCAGTTCGCAACGCGGCCTGGGCTTCGCCGGGCAACATGCCGAATGTGTGTTCATCAGCGCTCAGGACAAGACCGCGGCCCGCGCCCAGGTCGAGCAGGTACGCGCGGCTGCCTCGGCTGCCGGGCGCGACCCGCAGGCGGTCAAGGTCTTCATGGGCATCACGGTAATCGTCGCGGCGACCGAGCAACAGGCCCAGGCCAAGCATGCCGAGTATCTGCAGCACGCCAGCGCCGAGGCCGGCGTCGCACATTTTGCGGCCTCGACCGGCATTGACTTCGCGGCCTATGCACTGGACGAGCCGATCCCCTTCAGCCAGGGCAACGCCATTCAGTCAGCCACGCGCCAGTTGCAGGGCAACGCCTGGACCCGCCGGCGCCTGTTGCAACAGCACGCGCTGGGCGGGCGCTACGTGAAGGTGGTCGGCGACCCCGAGCAGGTCGCCGAACAGTTGATCGCCTGGCTCGACAAGACCGGCCTGGACGGCTTCAACCTGACCCGCACCGTCACCCCGGAGAGCTTTGAGGACTTCATCGATTTGGTCGTTCCTCAACTGCAACAACGCGGCCGCTACAAGACCGCGTACGCCGAGGGCACCCTGCGCCAGAAACTGTTCCAGGCCGACCACCCGCACTTGCCCGCCGACCACCCTGGTTCGGCTTACCGCTTTACCCGCACCCCTACCCCTGCACCGACTGGAGCCCTGCACCATGCTTGAAAAACTGTTCCGGCCCGTCGTGGCCATCGCCCTGTCCCTCGGCCTGTGCGCCACTGCCCAGGCCGCCGAACCCCTGAAGATCGGCACTACCTCGGCCTTTGCGATCCCGCTGGAAGCCGCCGTGGAAGAAGCCCACAAGCAAGGCCTGGAGGTGAAGCTGATCGAGTTCAGCGACTGGATCGCGCCCAATGTCAGCCTCAACAGCGGCGACATCGACGTGAACTACTTCCAGCACATCCCGTTCCTGGAGAATGCCAAGGCGGCTGCGGGCTTCGACTTGGTGCCCTATGCACCGGGCATCATCAACAACGTGGGGCTGTACGCGAAAAAGTACAAAAGCTTCGCCGACCTGCCTGAAGGGGCGAGCGTGGCCATCGCCAACGACCCGATCAACAGTGGCCGCGGCCTGCAACTGCTGGCCAAGGCCGGGTTGATCACGCTCAAGCCAGGGGTTGGCTACAAAGCCACCGAGGACGACATTGTCGCCAACCCGAAAAAGCTGAAGATCCTGCAAGTCGAAGCCGTGCAGCTGGTGCGTGCTTATGACGACGCCGACCTGGTGCAGGGGTACCCGGCATACATTCGCCTGGCCAACAGCTTCGATGCCAGTTCAGCGCTGCTGTTCGACGGTCTGGAAAACAAGGAGTACGTGATTCAATTCGTGATTCGCCCGCAGAGCAAAAACGACCCACGCCTGGCACAGTTCGTCGACATCTACCAACATTCGCCTGCCGTACGCGCAGCGTTGGACAAGGCTCACGGCAAGCTGTACCAGGCCGGTTGGGAAGGCTGACATGAGCCAGGCCAGCGCATTCAAGGCGCCCACCCCCCAACCGCGAGCGTCAACGGCCAGGGAGCACGCCCTGCACCCGGAAATCAATCAAGCCCATGTACGCTTCATCGGCCTGGGCAAGACCTACCCTGGGCAGGCGCAACCCGCTTTGCACGGCATTGACCTGAACATTCGCCAGGGCGAAGTGTTCGGCATCATCGGCCGCAGCGGCGCCGGCAAATCTTCGTTGCTACGCACCATCAACCGCCTGGAACGCCCCAGCCACGGCCGGGTACTGATCGACCAGGTGGACATCGCGGCGTTCGATGACGACCAGCTGGTGGCGCTGCGCCGGCGTATCGGCATGATCTTCCAGCATTTCAATCTGCTGTCGGCGAAGACGGTGTGGCAGAACGTCGAGCTGCCCTTGAAGGTGGCGGGCGTGGCCAAGGGCGAGCGACAACGCAAGGTCCGGGAGCTGCTGGCACTGGTCGGCCTGCAGGAGAAACACCACGTGTACCCCGCGCAATTGTCAGGCGGGCAGAAACAGCGCGTGGGCATTGCCCGGGCGCTGGTGCATGACCCCGAGATCCTGCTGTGCGACGAAGCCACCTCCGCGCTGGACCCGGAGACCACGGCCTCGATCCTGGAACTGCTGCGCGATATCAACCGGCGCCTGGGCCTGACCATCGTGCTGATTACCCACGAGATGGCGGTCATCCGTGATATCTGCCACCGGGTGGTGGTGCTGGACCGCGGCGAGGTGGTCGAGCAGGGCGAGGTCTGGCGTGTCTTCGGCGCCCCACGCCACGAGGTCACCCGAACCCTGCTTGCGCCGCTGCAGGCGCGGCTGCCTGCGGCGCTGCAAGCCAGCCTGCAGCCCCACCCCACAAGCCGTGACTGCGCCGTGGTACTGCAACTGACTGTGCTTGGCGAGCCTGAACTGTCTGCCCTGTTCCACGACCTGGGCGGTCGCGTCCGCCTGCTGCAGGGCGGCGTGGCGACCATTGGCGAGCACGCCCTGGGCCAGTTGATCCTGTCGGTGCAGCACGCACCGCACGATACCCAACAATTGCTGCAACGCGCCCGCCGTTGGGCGGACAACGTGGAGGTGCTGGGCCATGTGGTTTGATCGTCTGCTGGAAGGCTTGCTCGATACCCTGCTGATGGTTGGCGTGTCCTCGCTTATCGCCCTGCTGCTGGGGGTACCCCTGGCACTGCTGCTGGTCACCAGCGGCAGGGGTGGCATATTCGAGGCAGCCTTGCTGAACCGGGTACTGGGCGCCTTCGTCAACCTGTTCCGCTCGATCCCGTTCCTGATCCTGATGGTCGCGCTGATCCCGTTCACCCGGCTGGTGGTGGGTACGACCTATGGTGTGTGGGCGGCGGTTGTCCCGCTGACCATCGCCGCCACGCCGTTCTTTGCCAGGATCGCCGAGGTCAGCCTGCGCGAAGTCGACCATGGCTTGGTGGAAGCCGCGCAGGCCATGGGTTGCCGGCGCTGGCACATTGTCTGGCATGTGTTGTTGCCCGAAGCGTTGCCGGGCATTGTCGGCGGTTTCACCATCACCTTGGTGACCCTGATCAACTCCTCGGCCATGGCCGGGGCGATCGGTGCCGGAGGGCTGGGCGACATCGCCTACCGGTATGGCTACCAGCGCTTCGACAGCCAGATCATGCTGACCGTGATCGCCATGCTGGTGGCGCTGGTGGCGTTGATCCAGCTGGGTGGCGACCGATTGGCGAAAGGCTTGAACAAGCGTTGAGTTCTTCGCGGGCAAACCCGCGAAGAGGCCCTCAATCCCAGTGCAAATCAGCAGCCGGCACCGGCCGCCCGAACCAGTACCCCTGCCCCAGCTGGCACTGCTGCTGCAGCAGGAAGGCGGCCTGCTCTGCCTGCTCGATACCCTCGGCATGCACCTGCATGCCCATGCTGCGGGCCAGGGCGATGATCACCCGCACGATCGCGATGTCATCCTCATCCAGCGGCAACCCGGCAACGAAGCCCTGGTCGATTTTCAGCTTCTGAACGGGCAAACGCTTGAGCCGCAGCAGCGAAGAATAGCCGGTGCCGAAGTCATCAATGGCCAGGGTCACGCCAAGCTCACGTAAGCGGTGAAGTTGCTCCAGCGCCACCTCTGGGTCTTCCATCACAGCGCTTTCGGTCACTTCCAGCTCCAGCAAGGCGGGGGCCAGGCCGGTGTCGTGCAGGACGTCGGCCACTTGCCGGTACAACTCATGTTGGCCAAACAGCCGGCTGGAGATGTTCACCGCCACGAACGCCAATTGCCGGCCTTGCGCCTGCCACTGCACCATTTGCCGGCAGGCCTGGCGCAGCACCCAGGCATCGATCTCGGCAATCAGGCCGGTACGCTCGGCGATCGGGATGAACTCGCCCGGCGGCACCAGGCCGCGCTGCGGATGCTGCCAGCGCACCAACGCTTCGACCCCGACCAGGCTGCCGGTCGCCAGGTCGTGTACCGGCTGGAAAAACACCCGCAGTTCGTCATGCTCCAGTGCGCGGCGCAACTCGCCCGCTGTTTCAACCCGGTGCTGGGCGTGGGCCGTCAGTTCTTCGGTGTACAGCGCATAGCAGGCTCGCCCATTGCCCTTGGCCTTGTACAACGCCGAATCGGCGTTGCGCAGCAACTGTTCGGCACACAAGGCATCGCTGGGGAACAGGCTGATACCGGCACTGACACTGATGAACAACCGATGGCCATCGAACAGGAACGGCTCGCGCATGCGCTCGATGATGCCCTGCGCCAGTTTGCCTGCCTGGCCGACTTGCTGGCAGCCTTCGACCAGCACGCCGAACTCGTCACCGCCCAGCCGGGCCAAGGTCACACCATTGCCCAGTATCTTGCCCAGGCGCTCCCCCACCAGCCTCAGCAACTGGTCACCGATGGTGTGGCCAAGGCCATCGTTGATGCTCTGGAAGTGGTCCAGGTCCAGCAGCAGCAGGGCGCACCCACGCTTGTTGGCCTGCGCCGCGGCCAGGGCCTGCTCGACGCGGTCGTTGAACAGCAAGCGGTTGGGCAGGCCAGTCAGCGGGTCGTGGTGGGCCAGGTAGGCCAGTTCCTGCTCCGAATGCTTGATCGCGCTGATGTCACTGAACACGGCCACGTAATGGCTCAGCTCACCCTCGTCATCGTGAATAGCGCAGATGGTCTGCCACTGCGGGTAGATTTCGCCGCTTTTGCGCCGGTTCCAGATTTCGCCGCTCCACTCGCCCTTTTCAGCCAGGGTGGCGTAAACCTGCTGGTAGAAGGCCTGGCCATGGCGGCCCGACTTGAACTTGCTCGGGCGCTGGCCGATCACCTCGTGCTGCTGGTAACCGGTAATGCGCATGAAGGCACGGTTGACGTGCACGATCAGGCCCTGGCGGTCGGTTACCAGCACCCCTTCCAGGGTACTGTCGAACACCGCGGCGGCCATGCGCAGGCGTTCCCGGTCTTCGCAGCGCAACCGCGCGCCATGGCCGATGAAATGCAGCAGCCGCACCCGGGACAGATAAATCAGCAAGGCACTGCACAGCACCCACACCACCACGTTGATCTGCCGCCCTACGGTCAATGCCAGGGGGTCGTCGGTCATGCTCTGCAGCATCACCTCGGCCAGCACTAGCCAGAGGATCGAGAGCACCACATAGAGCGCGGCCATGCGCAAGGCGTCGCGAACGGAAACAGACATGTCGGGTGGGATAGCCCATTGAAAAGAAAGGGGCATTATAAAGGCTGAAACATGTCGTGACCTCCTGTCTGAACAGTTGACTGGTTTTATTTCCCCACCAAGGGATAATCGACCCTTCCCCCCGCATTTCGAGGGCATTTACATCTATGTGGTACAACGGCCTGCTCGACTTGTCGGCCTGGCAACTGGTCGGCATCACCCTGTTGATGACCCACGTGACCATTGTGAGCGTCACGGTCTACCTGCATCGCTACTCTGCGCACCGGGCCCTTGAGCTCAACGGCGCGCTCAAGCATTTCTTCCGCTTCTGGCTGTGGCTGACCACGGCGCAGAACACCCGCGAGTGGACGGCGGTCCACCGTAAGCACCACGCCAAGTGCGAAACACCCGACGACCCGCACAGCCCCGTGCACAAAGGCCTGAGTACGGTGTTGCGCAAAGGCGCCGAGCTGTATCGCGAAGAGGCCCGCAACCCAGACACCCTGCGCATCTACGGCAAGAACTGCCCTGATGACTGGATCGAGCGCAACCTTTACTCGCGCTACAAACTGGGCGGCATCGCGTTGATGGCCGTGATCGACCTGCTGCTGTTCGGCACCCTCGGTATCACCGTCTGGGCGGTCCAGATGATGTGGATCCCGTTCTGGGCTGCCGGTGTCGTCAACGGCCTGGGCCACGCGTTCGGCTACCGCAACTTCGAATGCCGTGACGCGGCCACCAACCTGGTGCCGTGGGGCATCGTGATCGGCGGTGAAGAGCTGCACAACAATCACCACACCTACCCCAATTCGGCCAAGCTGTCGGTCAAGCGCTGGGAGTTCGACATGGGCTGGGCGTGGATCCGCCTGTTCTGCCTGCTGCGCCTGGCCAAGGTGCAGCGTGTGGCGCCGATTGCCCATCGGGTGGAAGGCAAAGGTAGCCTGGACATGGACACCGCCATGGCGATCCTCAACAACCGCTTCCAGATCATGGCCCAGTACCGCAAATTGGTGATCGCCCCACTGGTAAAGCTGGAACTGGCGCGTGTCGACGCCTCGGTGCGCCACCACTTCCGCCGTGCCAAGCGCCTGCTATCCCGTGAAACCAGCCTGCTTGAAGACCGCCACCATGTGCGCATCGAATCGATGCTTGCGCACAGCCAGGCCTTGAAGACCATCTACGAAAAGCGCTTGGCCTTGCAGCAGATCTGGGCGCGCACCAGCGCCAACGGCCATGACATGCTGGCCGCCATCAAGGACTGGGTACACGAAGCCGAAACCAGTGGTATTCAAGCCCTGCGCGACTTCGCGGCACAGCTGAAAACCTATTCCCTGCGCCCGACCGGCGCCTGATCGCCGTTGATCGGCACGCCCCAGCATGGGGCGTGCCAGCTGGAACTTCCCCACCTCGCCCCCACTCAAACCCCGCACATCGCCCGCGTGGCGGGCAGGATGCTGGCCGCACGCTTTCACGTCGAGACTCGCTACGTGCACATGGCCAAGAATATTCCAATGACATCGCCAGGCCCGGTACCACCGGGAGCCGCCCGCACTTTACTGGCGCTCCTTCATGCGCAAGGTGAGGTCGCCCGCCTGAGCGAACGCGAACAGCTGTTCAGCTCGCTGCTCGAGAGTGTCAACGCGGTGCTCTGGGCCTTCGATTGGGAAACACGCGAAGTGCTGTACGTAAGCCCCGCCTACGAGCGCATCTTCGGCCGCCCGGCCAGCCTGGTACTGGCCGACTTCAACGAGTGGCGCGACAGCATCTACCCCGACGACCTGGAATACGCCGAGCGCAGCCTGGCCCAGGTGCTGCTCAAAGGCGCGGTCGAGGACCGCGAGTACCGTATCATCAATGCCGACGGGCAAGTGCGCTGGTTGAGCGACAAGTGCTACATCAACCAGCAGCATGACGGCGACCGCGTGATCATCGTCGGCATTGCCGAAGACATCACCGAGAAAAAGCAGCTGGAAGGCGAGTTGCAGCGCCTGGCCACCATTGACGTGCTGACCCAAAGCAGCAACCGCCGGCACTTCTTCGAATGCGCCCAAGCGGCGTTTGACAGCGCCCGGGAAAACGGCACGCCGTTGGCCTTCCTGTTACTGGACATCGACGACTTCAAACAGATAAACGACAGCTATGGCCACCAGGAAGGCGACCAGGTGCTGCAGCACATCGCCGACAGCGGCAAGGCCGTGTTGCGCCGTGGCGACCTGTTCGGGCGTATTGGCGGCGAAGAGTTCGCGGCAGTCTTCCCAGGGTGCAGTGCCGAGCTGGCCGGGCAGATTGCCGAGCGGCTGCAGCGGCAGATTCAGCGTTTGAGCTTCAGCCACGGGGCGCACACTTACGGGGTAACGGTGAGCCAGGGGCTTACCGGGTTGACCGCTGAAGATGTGGCGCTGGACAGCCTGTATGCCCGCGCCGATGCGGCGATGTACCAGGCCAAGCGGCAGGGCAAGAACCAGATCGTGCGCGGTTGAACCCCCTTACGCCTGCCCGGCTCAAGGAGCATCGTCGGCTGGTATCGGGCCTTCAGCCGCGGGCTGCGAACTGGTTTCGGGGTTCTCCACCTTGCGCAACCGGGTCAGCTCCGGCAAGCCCATCTTCAGCAAACGCGCCGTCTTGCCACTGGCAATCTTCGCCAGCCCCTGCTCAGCCGGTAGCCGCGCCAACTGCCCGGCCAGGTTCATGGCCAGAATTTCGCGGGAGTACACCCCGCCACCAAGTTGGTAGATCGCCGCGATCAGCTCGCGTAAAGCCAACGGCAAGCGCCAGCGGGTGCGCAGCGCCGAGCCGAATGCGGCACCGAACTCGTTGAGCGACAACTGGACCTTGTCTTCGTCCAGCTCGCCGCCCGCCAGGCGCCATTCCTGCAGGCAGCGCAGCACCGCCAGGTCGCCCAGGCAATGCAGCAACCCTGCGCAATAGCAAAGCCCTTCGTCCAGCGCCAGCAGGCGCGCCAGCGTACGGCCATATTCGGCGGTGTGCAGGGACAAGTCCCAGTACTGCGCCGCATGCTGCGCCAGCAAGGGGTCGCTGAGGCGGGCGCTGCGCTTGAGGGTCATGCCCAGAATCAGGTTCATGCTTTGCGTGCTGCCCAGCTTGTTCAGGGCTTGCAGGAGGGTTTGCACCGGTGCTTCACGGTGCAGCGCTGCGCTGTTGGCAGCCGCTATCAGCACCGCGGTCACTTGCGGGTCACGGCAGACTTCTTCTTCCAGCACTTTCAGGTTCAGGCCTTCAGGGTTCAGGGCTCGCTTGATCGCCACCTGCAAGTCGGCCAGCAGCGGCCCGCCATCGGCAGTAGCCCGGCGCTGTTCGAGGTAAGCGCGCAGGCTGGCACCGGGCTGCAAGGGCGGCACCGGGCAGGCGATTTCTTCGCCCATGCCCAGCAGCAACTGTTCCAGGCGCTTGCGCAGGTTACCCAGGTTCAGGGGCTTGCTCAGGTACGCCGTGGGGTGCAGCGGCAGGGCTTCGCGCACACTTGCACTGTCGCTGCGGTTACTCATGAGGATGAACGGCAACCCCGACCCTTTGGCGCGGACTTTGCGCAGCAGGTCGAGGCCGTCGATGCCAGCCAGCTCACGTGCTGCAATGATCAGGTCCGGCTTGGCGGCCAGGGCGCTGAGCGCCTGCGAGCCGTCGGCGCAGACCTGAAGGCGGGCATCGCAGCGAACGCTCAACAGCATCTCGCTGAGCATGTCGCGTACCCATGGGTCGCCTTCGACGATCAGTACGCTCGGTGGGGTGGGCTCTGCAGCGTTCATCGCCAACTACTCCTGTAAATCCTTGCCTCAGCCTTTTACAACGTTCTGGGCGCATCATCCAACAACCATAGCCTCCGACGCATCACCGGGCATAAAAAAACCCGCCGAGGCGGGTTTTTTCTGAAGCGCATCACATCAGGCAAGTTCAGCGAAGCACTCTTCGATGATGGCCAGGCCTTTGTCCAGCAGCGCGTCTTCGGCGGTCAGCGGAACCAGAATCCGCAGAACGTTGCCGTAGGTGCCGCAAGACAGCAGGATCAGGCCTTTTTCGCGGGCTTTGGCCACAACCTGGCCAACAGCAGCGGCGTCAGGGGTGTGGGTGCCTTTCTGGAAGACTTCGACGGCAATCATCGAACCCAGGCCACGAACGTCGCCGATGATCGGGTGTTTCTTCTGGATTTCACGCAGGCCGGTGGTCAGGCGCTCACCCACTGCCTTGCTGCGGTCCAGCAGTTTCTCTTCTTCGAACACTTCGATCACGGCCAGGGCTGCGGCGCAAGCGATCGGCGAGCCGGCGTAGGTGCCGCCCAGGCCGCCCGGAGCGATAGCGTCCATGTACTCGGCCTTGCCGCATACACCGGCCAGCGGGAAGCCGCCGGCGATGGACTTGGCAAAGGTGGTCAGGTCAGGCGCAACGCCCATCTGCTCCATGGCGAAGAAGGTGCCGGTGCGGCCAGCGCCGGTCTGAACTTCGTCGGCGATCAGCAGGATGCCGTGCTGGTCGCACAGGGCGCGCAGGCGCTTCATCAGCTCTTTAGGCGCTGGCAGGAAGCCGCCTTCGCCTTGTACAGGCTCCAGGATGATTGCAGCGATGTCGCGTGGCTCTGCGTCGTTCTTGAAGATGCGCTCGACCGAGGCGATGGCGTCGTCAACGCTGACACCGTGCAGCTCGCTCGGGAACAGGGCGCGGAAGATGCCGCCTGGCATCAGGCCCATGCCTGCGGAGTACGGCACGACCTTGCCGGTCAGGCCCAGGGTCATCATGGTGCGGCCGTGGTAGCCGCCGGTGAAGGCGATAACGCCGGCACGGCCAGTGGCGGCACGGGCGATTTTCACGGCGTTTTCAACGGCTTCGGAGCCGGTGGTGACCAGCAGGGTCTTCTTGTCGAAGTCGCCTGGGACCAGCTTGTTGATCTTTTCGCACAGCTCGACGTAAGGCTCGTAGGCCAACACCTGGAAGCAGGTGTGGCTGACCTTGGTCAGCTGCTCTTGCACGGCTGCAACCACTTTCGGGTGCAAGTGGCCGGTGTTCAGCACTGCGATACCGCCAGCGAAGTCGATCAGTTCGCGGCCTTCAACGTCGATCACGGTCGAGTTCTTCGCGCTGTCGACGAAGATCGGGTGAATCTGGCCAACGCCGCGCGGGACGGCAGCTACACGACGTTGCATCAAGGATTCGTTGGTCTTGCTCATAATGCCCTCATTGCGCCGATAGTAATGGCGCTTTTATTCGGGGGTGGCTGGGAGTGCTCGCGAACAGTATTCGTTGATCGACTGCCACAAGCGCCCTGGCCACCAGGTACAGCAATGTAAAAAAGGCCAGCGAGACGTCGCTCTCGCGCCCCGCTGGCAGAGGTAAAGCCGTTACCGTGCGATCAAACGCTGATGCACAGGTATTTGATTTCGAGGTAGTCCTCGATACCGTACTTGGAACCTTCGCGGCCCAGGCCAGAAGCCTTGATGCCACCGAATGGCGCCACTTCGTTGGAAATCAGGCCGGTGTTGATACCCACCATGCCGTACTCCAGGGCTTCGGCAACACGGAACACACGGCTCATGTCGCGGGCGTAGAAGTACGAAGCCAGGCCGAATTCGGTGTCGTTGGACATGGCGATGACTTCGGCTTCGTCCTGGAAGCGGAACAGCGGCGCCAGTGGGCCGAAGGTCTCTTCCTTGGCGACAGCAGCAGTTTTCGGTACATCAACCAGGATGGTCGGCTCGAAGAAGTTGCCTTCGATCAGCTTGCCGCCGGACAGTACCTTGGCGCCTTTGGAAACGGCGTCTTCGATATGCTCCTGAACCTTGGCGACAGCCTTGCCGTCGATCAGCGGGCCAGTGGTGGTGCCATCTTCCAGGCCGTTACCGATCTTCAGCTTGGCCACCGCAGCCGCCAGCTTCTCGGCGAACGCGTCGTAGACGCCGTCCTGCACGTAGATACGGTTGGCGCAGACACAGGTCTGGCCGTTGTTACGGTACTTGGAGATGATCGCGCCCTCGACCGCCTTGTCCAGGTCGGCGTCGTCGAACACGATGAACGGGGCGTTGCCGCCCAGCTCCAGGGAAACCTTCTTGATGTCCTTGGCGCATTCTTCCATCAGCTGGCGACCGATTTCGGTCGAGCCGGTGAAGGACAGCTTGCGTACCAGGGAGTTGCCGGTCAGTTCGCCGCCAACTTCACCAGCGCTGCCGGTAACCACGCTCAGCACGCCAGCCGGGATACCGGCACGGTGGGCCAGTTCGACCAGGGCCAGGGCGGAGTACGGGGTTTGCGAAGCAGGCTTGAGCACCATGGTGCAGCCAGCGGCCAGGGCCGGGCCGGCTTTACGGGTGATCATGGCAGCCGGGAAGTTCCACGGGGTGATGGCCGCGGTTACGCCGATTGGCTGCTTGATGACGATCAGGCGCTTGTCTGGCTGGTGGCCCGGAATGGTGTCGCCATAGACACGCTTGGCTTCTTCGGCGAACCACTCGATGAACGAGGCGGCATAGGCGATTTCGCCCTTGGCTTCGGCCAGCGGCTTGCCTTGTTCGGTGGTCATCAGGCGAGCCAGGTCGTCCTGGTTCTCGATCATCAGTTCGAACCAGCGACGCAGCTTGGTCGAGCGCTCTTTGGCGGTCAGGGCACGCCAGGCCGGCAGGGCCTTGTCGGCAGCTTCGATGGCGCGGCGGGTTTCCGCGGTGCCCATCTTAGGCACGGTACCGATGACTTCACCGGTGGCCGGGTTGGTCACCTTGATGGTCTGGCCATTGTCCGCATCCAGCCACTCACCGTTGATGTAGGCTTGCTGGCGGAACAACTGAGCGTCTTTGAGCTGCATGTCGGCTTCCCGAATTGTTGATTGTTGAAAAGCGCCCAAGGCAGGGCATCGAGCGTTTGAAATCTCAAACGAATGCTAAGCGGCTGCTGGGGTGTTGGACAATAGGCTGTTCGAAAAAAAGAACGAATGGTTGAACAGCCTGGCGGAAAAGTCATCATTTGCGTACTGGCAACCGGCCCTTTCGCGGGCACGCCCGCTCCCACTGGGTGGAAGCGGCTTCAGCCGCGAACCGGCCGGCACAGGCAACCGGGAAAAAAGGCTACAGATCAAGGCGATGGACGCGACCGGCGCAGATGGGTATCATGCGTGCGCGTTGCACTCGTAGCTCAGCTGGATAGAGTACTGCCCTCCGAAGGCAGGGGTCGTGGGTTCGAATCCCGCCGAGTGCGCCATATCAAAAAGCCCTGGGCCTGTGCCCGGGGCTTTTTCATTTGTGCGACATGTCGCGTTTCTGGCACTCCCGTGCCACTGGCCATTGATGTTAGCGTGGGCGTCCTCCCGTTGCTCCAACGGGTACCCCATAACAATCCATGGCGAAGGAATGCGCGCAACCATGCACCTGAAAAAACTCACCGCCACCACCCTGCTGCTGGCCACCATCGGCCTGTTCACCCAACCGGCCCAGGCCAACCTCACTCAGCAACAGGCCGCGGCAATCGTCAAAACCTTCGACGGCAGCGACCCGCGTGACTTCAAGCAGTTCCTCGGCAAGCTCAAAGGCAGTGACCTGGCCAAGGCTGATAACCTTGAGGCGACACTGCAGGCCTATCTGAACGGCAAACCGCTGGCCGCCGGGCAACAGGACGAGATCAACCGCCTGCTTGGCCTGTATACCCGCATCAAGTACGGCAAGGCTGCCACTGAAACCCTGCGCGAACTGGTGGCTATTCCAACCTACAACGTCGAGGGTACGCCGCAGTACGAAAACCCGGCGTTCCTGAAAATCGCCGACAAGATCAAAGCACTGGCCGACAGTTTCGGCCTGGCGTTCCGCAACATCGATAACCGGGTTTACGAAATTTCGCTCGGCAGCGGCAAGGAAGTGATCGGCATCCATGCCCACGCCGATGTGGTGCCGGTCAATCCGGACAACTGGAAGCTGGCCGACGGCACCCGCCTGGACCCGTTCAAGGTCACCCTGGTTGGCGACCGCATGTATGGCCGCGGCACCGAAGACGACAAAAACGGTATTGTTGTCGCGATGTACGCACTGAAAGTGGCCAAGGACGAGAACCTGCCACTGGCCCGCCAATTCAAGCTGCTGATCGACACGACGGAAGAAACCAGTGGGGATGCGATCCCCTATTACTTCGAGCGCAACCCCACGCCTGATTACAACCTGGCGCTGGATGGCGGCTACCCGGTGGTCATTGCCGAAAAGGGCTACGGTACGATCATGGCCAGCTTCAGCAAACGCCCGGCCACGGGTGAAGGTGCTGAAATCATCAACCTGACAGGCGGGCTGGCCACCAACCAGATCCCCACCACCTCGGTCGCAACCCTGGCCACCGACAACCCGGCAGCACTCGCCAACCAACTGCAGCGAGCCGGCGCCGGGTATGTAAAGCAGCACGGTGGTGACTTCAGCATCGACGCCAAGGCCGACGGCAAGCAGGTGGTGCTGACAGTAACCGGGGTTTCCGCGCATTCCTCGGAGCCGGAGTCCGGGGTAAACCCGGTTGCACGCATGCTCGACTTCCTTGCTGGCCTGGGCCAGCAGGTACCGCTCAAGCACAACCAATTCACCGACGCCGCGCGCTACGCTGCCGACAACTGGGGCCTGGACTACCTGGGCAACAAGCTGGGCGTGGCCTTCAAAGACCCGTTCATGGGCCCGCTGACCGCGTCTTTGACCTATGTAGGGGTGGCCGACAAAGGGTTGGAACTGGCGGTGAACCTGCGCATTCCCAAGGGCAAGCCGCTTGCCACCATCAAGGACGAACTGGCCACCAGACTGGACAAATGGACCCGGCAGAGCCGCACCTCGATAGCCTTCGACTACAGCCTGGACGAACCGATGTATCGCAACCCCGAGGGCGAGTGGGTGAAGGCTCTGCTCGCGGTGGCCAGCGAGAACCTGGGCATGAAGCATGAGTTCGGCACCTCGGCGGGTGCCACGTCGGTACACGACCTGCCCAACGGCGTGCAGTTCGGCCTGGCCATGCCAGACGTGAAGTACACCGGGCACAACGACAACGAGTTCAAGACGGTAGAGCAGTTCATGCTGGACCTGCAGGTCGTCAGCGAAATGGTCGCGCGGATCGGGCAAATGCCGAAGCTTTGATCGGCTGCACCGGTAAAGCCGCTCCCATAGGGTGCACCACAGGCCTTGAAGCCTGTGACGCAACAGTGGGTGCGGCTTTAGCCGCGAAGAGGCCCGCATTGGCGAACACCGATGACGTTTTTCAATCGACTCCATGCCGTTTCCTGCATTGCCGTGCAGAGCGCCGTACCGGATGCTTTAGTTACAACGAGACAGCGCTTTTCCACCCGCAGAGGCCCGTATGAAGACCGTCGAACAAATCCTCAAGACCAAGTCCCAGCACCAGACCGTGTACACCATCGGCCCGGATGACTCGGTGCTCGACGCCCTGAAAATGCTGGCGGAGAAAAACATCGGTGCACTGCCGGTAGTCGAGGGCAAGCAGGTGGTGGGTATCGTCAGTGAGCGCGACTATGCACGCAAGCTGGTGCTCAAGGGCCGCTCTTCTGCCGCCACCCCGGTACGGGAAATCATGAGTGCACCAGTGGTCACGGTCGAGCCCAGGCAGAACCTCGAGTACTGCATGAACCTGATGACCGACCGCCACCTGCGCCACTTGCCGGTCGTGAGCAATGGCGAGCTGCTAGGGCTGTTGTCGATCGGCGACCTGGTGAAGGAAACCATTGCCGAGCAAGCCAGCCTGATCAAGCAGCTGGAGCAATACATACGCGGCGAATAAGCGCTTTCAGTGGTAGCCGCGCTCCAGTTCGTCCAGCTGGTGGTCAAAACTGCGCAGGCGCGCCGACCAGGTGTAGACCAGCACTTCGAGGTCGCGATTGAGCACAGCGGTATTGCCATGCCCGCTTTGCGTGGGTTCGCCCAGGTCCAGCTGGTAGCGCTCGCGGGCCATGGCCTGGGCCACGCTGGACAGGTCGCGGGCGTTGGCCAGCCAATGATGATGGTGGTCGTGGATTTCGCGGTCGAGCACCCGGCACTGGCGCTTCAGCGCATCAAGGCTTTGCTCCAGCGGGGTGCCCTTGAGTTCGCCCATGACCTCTTCGAAAGTGCGCCCCGAATGCCAGTAGCTCCCCCAGAAATAACGATCGAAGACCGTTTCGACGCGGCGTAGCGCAACTTTGGTGTTCCAGATGGTCAGCAACGTGCGCCCCTGGATCACTTCGCGCTTGTTCAGGTGCAACTGCTGCCAGGCGACCCAGGCCAGCGCCACCACGGCGACAGCCACGGTGACCGCGGCGGCGGCGTAGAGGAACTGCACCGCCTGGTTCAGTTGATGCGCCTGCCTGATGCCGTAGAAGTAGCTGGCCGTCAGAATGCCCAGGATGGAAACGGAGCACCAGAAACCTGATACGTAGGGATCTTTCATCGCGCTATCCCCGGTTGTTTTCCTGAGCATAGCAACGGCCATTCACTCGTCAGGTGCCGCTCGGCGCTTTATTTTTTCTGGGGGTGAAGCGCCTCGTTGAGTTGGTCGATCATCGGGATCCAGTCGTCATCGGCGATGTACTTTTCTTTCAGGAACGCGCGCTGCGAATCGCTCCAGAAAGGCGCATCGACCAGTTTCACATCGTCCTCGAGCGGTGAGTGTGTCGTGATGAAGCGGTCGATTTCGACCGGGTCGTCAGACAGCCCCAACTGTTTGAAGATTTCCGACAAAGGATGAATCGGCTTGTCCATGTTTCCTCCTCGGTGCCGGGGCGCGCATCGAAGCTGCCGGCCCGGCATGGGTTGAGAGCACCAGTTGCAGGTTCGGCTCCATGCTCATGTGAAACGGATGATCGTGATCATCCGCCCCCTGATAGACAGCACCCCAACGGACAAGACTCGATCGAACCTGCATTTATCGCAGCGCGCCTGTCAGACGGGTGCGCGGCGCAATGTCGCCAGGAACGCCGCTGCACCAATGAACAACCCGGCAAACGTGCGGTTCAAGCGCTTCTGCTGCCTGGGAGTACGCAGCAGGCGCAATACCCGTGCGGCCAAGCCGGTGTAGCCCGCCATTACCAACAGGTCGACACTGACCATGGTCAGGGTGATTGCCACATACTGCGGCAGCAGCGGTGCATGCGGGTTGATGAACTGCGGCAGCACCGCAAGCATGAACACCAGCGCCTTGGGGTTGCTGACGTTGACCAGGAAACCGCGGAACATCAGGCTCAACGGCCTGCCGATGGGGCG
This sequence comes from Pseudomonas sp. p99-361, assembly GCF_003935475.1. NCBI lineage: Bacteria > Pseudomonadati > Pseudomonadota > Gammaproteobacteria > Pseudomonadales > Pseudomonadaceae > Pseudomonas > Pseudomonas sp. p99-361. The sequence goes on from NZ_RHQO01000031.1 coordinate 44,699, forward strand.
CACGCCCGACTCATCGGTCATGGCCATTGGCAGCGCACGCCATTGCTTGTACGCCAGGTAAACGAGGTAAGCGACGCCAAACCACTTGATGAACTGGAACGCCGTGGCCGAGGCGGCCAACACGGCGCCCACGCCGGCGGCGATGATGGCGATTTGCAAAATCAGGCCCAGTTGCAGGCCCAGGGCATTCCAGTAACCGCGCCAGAAGCCGTATTGCAGGCCACTGGACATCGAGGCAATCGCCCCGGCGCCAGGGGAAAGGCTGATCACCCAGCAGGCGGCAAAAAAGCCCAACCATACTTCCATCGACATCACGCACCTCGCTCGCACTAATGTTGCAAAAGATTAAGCTAAGGTGTTGGTGAAAATATGACCAGCAAATTTTGCAGAATTCAGCGTGCTTGTGCGGGCTGTGTCAGTCCGCCTCGAGCAACACGTCCTTGTGCATGGCCTGCACTTCGGCCCCCCGCCAGCGCCGCACCGACTTCTGGAAGAACTGGCTGTTCGGCACCTGCACCAATGCCCCGCCTGCCTCGGGCACTTCCAGCAGGGTAGTGAACAGCAGGTTGATGGCGATTACCCGGCCCTTTACGCCCGGCTTGTCGAGGGTGTCGACCAGCTCGACCACATCACCAATACGAAACGGCCCGACCGTGAAGATCAGCACCGCGCACAGCAGGTTGGACAGTACGCTCCACATGGCGAAGAACGCCACCGCCGCCACCGCCACGAAACCGGACAGGGCCGTCCACAGCACCGTTGCCGAAACCCCCAGGCGCTCCAGCACGAACAGCAGCGCGCTGCCCATGATCAACCAGCGCAGGCCACCGCGCACGGGCACCAGCAACTCCGGTGGCAAGGGGTAGCGCTGGCCCAGGCGGCTGAGGCCACGGGCCACGATGCGCTGCAGGCCAAAAGCCACCGCCAGGATAAGGAGGATCTGCAAGCCCAGCCAGAAGGTGTCCATCCACTGCCCTGGCAGCAAACCACGCAGCTCCTCCATCAGGACAGCGCCTCAAGCTCGGCTTGCATGCTTTCGAGGGTTTCCAGTGCTTCCATCCAGCCCTCTTCCAGCTCCCCTTCGCGTTGCTTGAGCTTGGTCTGGCGCGCCAGCAGGTCACGCAATTGATCCTTGCGCGCCGCGTCGTAAAGCCCAGCGTCGCCCAGCGCCGTCTCGATTTCGGCCAACTGCGCGTGCACCTGATTGAGCTCGGCTTCCAACTTGTCAGCGGCCTTCTTGTGCGGGGCCAATTGCTGGCGCAAGGCCGCGGCGGCCTGGCGCTGGGCTTTCTTGTCGGTCTTGTCCGGGTTGACCGGCGCAGTACTGGCCGGCGCGCTGCGCTGGCGATACTCGACCAGCCAACGGCTGTAGTCGTCCAGGTCACCGTCGAAGGTGTCGACCTTGCCGTCAGCGACCAGCAGGAAGTCGTCGGTGGTGCTCTTGAGCAGGTGACGGTCGTGGGATACCACTACCACGGCGCCGGCGAACTCCTGCAAGGCCATGGTCAGCGCCAGGCGCATTTCCAGGTCGAGGTGGTTGGTGGGTTCGTCGAGCAGCAGCAGGTTCGGCCGTTCCCAGGCGATCAGCGCCAGCGCCAGCCGGGCCTTCTCGCCACCGGAAAAGTTCACCACCGGCTCGTCGCAACGGGCGCCATGGAAATCGAAGCCTCCCAGGAAGTCGCGCAGGGTCTGCTCGCGCTCGGCGGGGGCAATGCGCTGCAAGTGCAGCAGCGGGCTGGCCTTGTCGTCCAGCGAGTCCAGCTGGTGCTGGGCAAAATAACCCACGGCCAGGTTCTCGCCGCGGACCAGCCGGCCGGACAACGGCTCCAGCTCACCGGCAAGGTTCTTGATCAGCGTCGACTTGCCTGCGCCATTCGGGCCGAGCAGGCCAATACGCGCGCCCGGGGTGAGTTGCAGCTTGACCTTGTCGAGGATGGCTTTGTCGCCATACCCCAGGCGGCCTTCGGACATGCTCAACAGCGGGCTGGAAATTTTCTGCGACTCGCGGAAGACGAAGTCAAATGGCGAATCGACGTGCGCCGCCGACAGCTCCTCCATGCGCTCCAGGGCCTTGATCCGGCTCTGCGCCTGGCGCGCCTTGGTGGCCTGGGCCTTGAAGCGGGCGATGTACTTTTCCATGTGCGCGCGCTGCGCCTGCTGCTTCTCGTAGGCCTGTTGCTGTTGCGCCAGGCGTTCGGCACGGGTGCGCTCGAAGGCGGTATAGCCGCCCTTGTAGAGGTTCAGCTTGCGCTGCTCTACATGCAGCACATGGTCGACCACCGCATCGAGGAAGTCACGATCGTGGGAAATCAGCAGCAGCGTGCCAGGGTAGCCCTTGAGCCAGTCTTCCAGCCACAGAATGGCGTCGAGGTCCAGGTGGTTGGTGGGCTCGTCGAGCAGCAGCAGGTCGGACGGGCACATCAGCGCCTGGGCCAGGTTGAGGCGCATACGCCAGCCGCCAGAGAAGTCACCGACTCGGCGGTCCATCTGCTCGTTGGTAAAGCCCAGGCCGGCCAGCAGCTTGCGGGCGCGAGCGTCGGCGGTGTAGCCGTCAGCGCTTTCCAGCTCACTGTGCAGGCGCGCCAGAGCGGTGCCGTCGTGCGCTTGCTCGGCAACCGCCAATTCGGCCTGGACCTTGCGCAGGCGCACGTCACCGTCGAGCACATAGTCCACGGCCAGGCGATCGAGGGTATCAACTTCCTGGCGCATGTGGGCGATGCGCCAGTCGCCGGGCAGCTGGCAGTCGCCGGCATCGGGCGACAGCTCACCGCGCAGCAAGGCGAACAGGCTGGATTTGCCGGCACCGTTGGCGCCGATAAGACCGGCCTTGTGACCGGCGTGCAGGGTCATCTCGGCGCCTTCTAGCAAGCGCTGCGGACCACGCTGTAAAGTGAGGTTGGATAGTCTGATCATGATGGTCGCGGAGTCTACCAGCTTCCTCGGCCCATAGCGCGAGTGGAACCATGCACACCGACCTGTGGAATCACGCCCTGGCCCTGTACGCCAGGCCTGGCGTAGAAGCCGCCTGCCTTGAACTGCAAACACTGGGTTGCGATGTCTGCCTGCTGCTGTGCGCCACGTGGTTGCAGGCGCGTGGGGTTGCCGTGACGGACCAGCGCGCACAGGCATTGCAAGCCATTGCCGACCCCTGGCAACGGACAGTGGTCACCCCGCTACGCGACCTGCGCCAGCAATGGCGCGCGGCAGCACAGCTGGATAGCCGGCTGGCACTTGTGCGCGAGCAAGTGAAAGGGTTGGAATTACAGGCAGAAAGAGCGTTGCTGGAACGCTTGCAAGAACGTGCCCAGCAGTGGCCCGCGAACTCTGCTGAGCCCACGGGCGACTGGCTGGCCCGGCTAGTGCCGGACCAGGGCCGACAACATGACGCGTTGCTGCAGCTACGCGCCGCGGCTGCAGCGCTTCAGGACGCCGAAGACGGTGCCTGAGCAGGCGTGCTGGCCGGCGCCGATGGCGCTACCGAAGTGGCCGAGTTGGCAGCGGCAGCCGGAGCGCTGGGGGCAGCCGTAGCCGGTTTCGCATCGGCTGGTTTGCTGGCGGCAGGCTTGGCAGCCGGTTTCGCTGCGGTACGTGCTGGCGCCTTGGCTGCAGCTGGCTTGGGCGCAGGCTTGGTGGCTGCAGATGCTTTGGCTGCCGGCTTGGATGCAGGCTTGGCGGTGGCTGTTACTTTGGCGGCTGGCTTGGCTGCGGGTTTTGCGGCGGCAGTGGCCTTAGCGGCTGGCTTGGACGCAGGTTTCGCGGCAGCAGTAGCCTTGGCGGCTGGCTTGGACGCAGGTTTAGCGGCGGCAGTGGCCTTGGCGGCTGGCTTGGCCGTAGGTTTTGCGGCAGCAGTGGCCTTGGCGGCTGGCTTGGACGCAGGTTTTGCGGCGGCAGTGGCCTTGGCGGCTGGCTTGGGCGCAGGTTTTGCGGCGGCGGTGGCTTTAGCTGCTGGCTGGGCTGCGGTAGTGGCTCGACCGGCTGGCTTGGTCGCCGGCTTGGCAACAGCTGGCTTGGCCGTTTTGGCTGCACGCTGGTCAAGGGCCTTGGTCGCGGCTTCACGCACTTTGCCTACACCTTGGGCCAACTTGATGCTGTCTTGGGCATCGCGCTTGAGTTGCTGAATGTAGGCGCGCGTCTGGGTTTGACGCTCCTTGAGGGAGTCCAGCAGTTCTTCAAGTTCAGCGCTGGCTTTTTGCGCTTTGGTCTGTGCCTTGGCTTTACCGGCCTTGGCTGCACCTTGCAGTTTCAAGCGAGCGTTGTGCAGTTTTTCCTGCGCTTTGCCACGCTGCTTTTCCAACTTTGCCAGCAGTTTTTCCGCATCAGCCAGCGCTTGCGAGCAGGCTTCTTCCAAATGTTCGAGCAGGCTACCCGAAAGTTGCTGGAGCAGGTGTAACGGCGTACTTACTGGCTTCTTTTTGGCCGACATGGTTTACCTCCTGGCTGACGAGAGTGCGGCTCATACTATGCTTCTGCTGCTACCGCCGCTAGGGCATGTTGACCGTAATAGTTACGCCGCGTTGCATGCCTGGGCAACGTTGTAAGCTTGCAGCTGCGGGTAAGTGTAGATGCTGGACAAAGCCTTACCGCGCCGCTGCCCTGTTGCGACTCAAAGCCGCGCCCACGCAAAGCCGCGAAAAAGCCAATACACCTATTCAACACTGGCATACTTCCACGCTCATTGGCGCAGGAACTGACCATGCCTCGATTTCTTGTTTTAGGTTTATGCCTGCTGGCGCCCCTCGCCCTGGCCGACGGTGATGAACACGATCTCGCCTACAGCCTTGGGGCCAGCCTGGGCGAGCGGCTGCGCCAGGACATGCCTGGCCTGCAACTGGATGCCTTGGTCGATGGCTTGCGCCAGGCCTACCAAGGGCAGCCGCTGAAGCTCGACAAGGCACGCATGCAGGCCGTGCTGCAGCAGCATGATGCACAGGAAAGCGATGACCAGGCGCAAAAGCAGCAAGCGGCGGAAAAACGCTTCATGGCCAATGAGCGGGGGCGTTTTGGCGTGCATGAGTTGCCAGAGGGCATGCTTTACAACGAGCTGCAGGCAGGAAGTGGCGCGCAGCCGAAAGCCGGTGGCAAAGTGCAGGTACGCTACGTGGGCAGGTTGCCGGATGGTTCGGTATTCGACCAGAACCAGACGCCACAGTGGTTCAGCCTGGGTTCGGTGATCGAGGGGTGGCAGGTAGCGTTGCCGCAGATGCACGTCGGCGCCAAGTGGCGCCTTGTCATTCCGTCTGCACAAGCCTATGGAGCAGAGGGCGCAGGCGACTTGATCGCACCCTATACCCCATTGGTATTCGAGATCGAACTGCTGGGGGTTGGCGACTGACGCCAACCATCAGGCCTGTACCGCGCCCTCTTCCTTGTGCGCGTTGTGCAGCACTTCGATCAGGCAGTCTTCCAGTTCGAAGCGCTCATGCAGCAGGCCACCGAGCTTGCCCAGTTTTTCGCCAAAGCGCTCTGTATCCTTGCACTCAGCTTTCGCACAATGGTCGTTGAAAGCCAACGCGATCTGCGTGATGTCATTGATGCGTGGGTTGATCTCTTCGGCCAGCTTCAGTGCCTTCTCGTCACCGAAAGCCTTGGCTTCCCTGACCAGCTGCTCGCAGACCTCGAAGTGCCACGCCGAACAGTAGTCCACAAGCAGGCCACAGAAATCCCCGTTCGTATCCTTGTCGGCGAAGGCCAGCTCTTTGGCGCGCAGCGCGCGGAAAGACTGCACCAATTCCTTGCGCTCCTCCAGCCAACGATCAATAAGTTCGTGAACCCCACCCCAGCGTTCCTGAGCGTTCTGACAACTATCGAGCATGGCGATCTCTTCCCTTCTGGGTAGATGCCGCTGCACCTCGCGCTGCGAAGGCGCGCACAAAGGTGATATCAGCAGGACGGCATCGAGCAGTTGTGTTTTGAGTATCCGTGCTGCGAGATTATTCCCGCACGTGTTGCCCTTCAAGGTACGCAGTGGACAAACTTCATACAAGTGTTTAATACCGTGTTACATGGCCATTGGTCATTCTGATGACTCAACCTTGCGCCAGGTCAAGCGCCTGCCAGCGTGCGGAAACGATACGCCAGCAGGCAACTCGCGGGCAGCGCCGCCAGCAGCAGGAAAGCCAACAGGCCCCACTCGGGAAGGGTTAGGTCGAGAAAACTCCAGCTCAGCGCGCTGCACTCCGGGCCGCCGAATAGCAGTTGCCGGGCCGCCTCCACCCAACCCTGCTCGAACACACGCCCGATCGGCAGCGGGCATGCATCTACAACCCTTTCAGCACCCTGCAGCCAGACCTGCCGCGCGGCCAGCGCCGCCCCGCCCAGCGAGCAGGCCAACGTAGCCCATGCGTAACGCCGCAGGCCACGTGCACGCGGTGCCTGCAGCACGCTGGCCAGGCTCAGCAGGGCATACAGGGCTAGCAGCAACCGCTGGCTCAAGCGCAACGGGCATGGCACCAGCCCAAGCATGCTATCCAACTGAAAGGACGCAGCCAGCACCGCCAGTGCGGCCAGGCAAGCAGGAAGAAACAAGGTGCGCAAACGGGCCAGCAGCATGGGTGGTGAAGGTCCCGGGATGAGAGTGTGGCCTGGAACGGTAGAGGAAAGACGGGCTTTGTTTCAAGGCGCTACAGCAACGACAAGTCGCCGAAACGCGTAAGAAATTTCCGTCTATTCGATAGGAGGCGACTGAGGACTGGGAATGCAGATTCAGCATGCAACGGAAGATAAATCACCAGCCCCCAAAGCCCGCGCCTTGCCGCGGGCTTTGGGGTAGGTCAGGCGCGTACGCCTTCTGGCAGCGGCAACGCCAGTAGGCGTTCGTCGAGCAGGCCAAGGCCCTCCTGGAACAGTTGGTTGCTGCGCTCCGTCTCACCCAGGCCGGCGAGCAGGCGCGCCAGTTCGGCGCAAGCCTCGGGGTTGCGCTCCATGCGCAGGCTGCTTTCCAGGTAATCGCGCGCCTTGCCCCACAGACGGTTCTGCAGGCTGAGGCGGCCAAGGGTGAGCAACAGGCTGGCATCTTGTGGGTGGTCTTTGAGCCAGCCCTCGGCGGTTTGCAACTGGCGCACCGGGTCATCGCCACGCACCAGGCCATACAGGCGAGCCAGATGGCTTTCGTAGTTCCGCTTGAGAGCCGTGCGCAATGCCTGTTCGGCATCACTCTCGGCACCTACCTGGCGTAGCTGTTCAGCGTAGGCCAGCACGAGTTGCGGCTCCTGGCGCTGGGCGGCAGTCAGTTGCTGCCAGGCGCGCTCCAGGGCCTGCCGTGCACTTTGCGCGTCCTCGCCACGGGTTGTGGCCAGGCTCAGGTTCTGGCCCCAGGCGCGCTGCTCGAGGGCAGCAAGCTCGGCGGCCGGTAGAACCTTGCCCTTGCGCAGGTCGGGCAACAGGCGAATCAAGGCGGACCAATCACCGCGCTCCAGGTACAGGCGCTGCAACAGCCGCAGGACCTGGCTGTTGTGCGGGTGGCGCTCCTGCATGGCCAGCAAGGTCTCCAGCGCGCCATCGCTTTCACCCCGGTCCATCTGCAGTTGGGCATGGGTCAGGGCAATGGCCAGTTCTGCCTGTGGCTGGCGCTCCAGGGCACGCTCCAGCAAGTTGTCGCTGTCTTGGCTGCGACCTTGCTCGTTGGCGGCACGCGCTGCACCGAGGTAGTACAGCAGGGGATGGCGCTCGGCCTCGGCGGCACGGTGCAAATGGCGCTGGGCGCTGGCCCAGCGACCCTCGGCCAGGTCCAGCTGGCCCTGTTCGATTGCCAGGCGAATACGCCGGCGGCGGTTGCGCCGCGACCAAGGGTTGACCACGCCGCTGGAGGTCAGCAACAGCCCCACCAGGTAGCGCAGCAACCACAACACCAGAACGACCGCCAGCAGCCCACCCAACGCCGCCCACAGCCCCGATTGATAACGGAAACCACCGTAGGAAACCAGTACGTAACCACTGTGCTTGGCGACGGCGACACCCAGCGCAGCAGCGACCACGATGGCCAGTACGGCCAGCAGGTAGACTCGCTTCATGGCTTGCCCCCCTCGGCCTCGGCCGGCAGATGGCGGCGCTGAATGTAGGCCTGCACGGCTGCCAGGCTTTCGCTGAGGTCAGGGGTGACCACCGACACTGGCTGCTCGGCCAAGGCATTCAGGCTGTCGAGCATGGCCTTGCTTTGCGGGTTGTCGGCATTGAAGTTGGCCAGCAGCACGCTGCGGGCATCATCCAACGCCTGGGTATAGACCTTCGCGTCGCCATTGAGCGCCGCCCACTGGGCCTGCTCGATGGTCAGGCTCAATGCCAGGCGCAACTGGTTGAGTTGCTGCCCGGCCAGCAATGGGCGCACGTTTTCGTCGGCATTGAAGTCAACCTGGAAATACTTGGAGATTTCCGCCCACCACTGCGACAGGCGGCTGACACCGTCGCCATCGGCGGTCAAGGCGCCGAGGGCATCGGAATTGCTGTCGAACTCCGGCGACTGCGCGCTCAGTTGCTGGACCAAGTCACGCTGCGCAGCCAGCTTCAGGAACAGGCCCGTGCGGTCTGGTTGCTGGGTGCTGTTGAGCGTGGCCAGGCTGCGGTTCAGTTGCTCGCGAGCGGCAAAGGCACCTGGGTCGCTCTGCTCGCGCAGGATCTCGTCGGCACCTTCGACCAGGGCCTTGGCGCTGGTGATGTCCTGCAAGGCCGACAGGCGCAGAGTAGCCAGGCGCAGCAGGTGCTCGGCTTCTGCCAGGCGCCACTCCTTGCGGCTTTCGCCGAGCACGGTTTCCAGGCGCTGGCTGAGGCGCTGCTGGTCGCCCTGCAACTGCGCTACCAGCCGCCGGCGGTCTTCCAGTTCGCTGGCGGCTGGCAGGCTGGCCAGTTGCGCACTGATCTGCTGCTCACGCTGTTGCAAGGCCTCGGCGCGCTGGTTAAGCGCCTCGATGTGCTGGCCCTGGTCGAACTCGCTGCCTTGCAGTTGACGCACCTGCCAGGCACCCCAGCCACCTACCGCCACCCCGGCCGCGCCGAGCAGCAAGGCCAGCGCAGCAAGGCCATTGCCGGAGCGCTTGGCAGGCGGGGTGGTAACGGGATCCGCCGGCGTTTGCGCCGACGACTGATCGTTATTGGACAAGACAGTCTCGCTCACGTATCCATCCTTTGCATGGGGGCGCATCGCGTTCAGCTTAGCGCCTTAAGAGGCAGGTGCAGTGCAAGACTGCACAGCTGCCAGCAAGGCCGCGGCACTGGCGCCACGGCAATCCACAACCTGTTGGGCCCCAGCGGCCCTGGCCTGCCCGGCTACCCGCGGGCTCGGCACGAACAACGGCAACCGGGCCAGCTGTGGCCAATCGGCGCCAGCCAGTTGCTGCAAATGTTCCAAACCCTGCCCACTGCTGACCACCAGGCCATTGAGGCGTTCCGCTTCGATGCGGCGCATCAACGTGCCTGCGGGGTAAACCGGCAGGCAGCGACGATACAGTTCCAGATAATCGACACTAGCACCTTGCTCTGCAAGACGCTCTGCCAGCAGTTCGCGACCTCCAACGCCGCGAACGATCAATACCCGCGCTGCTGGCACGGCAACCGCCTGGCGCAGTGCCGGCAGCATCAGCAGTGCTTCGCTGTCGTCGCCACGCGGCGGGCAACTCACCCTCAGACCCGCCTGCTGCAACACTGCGGCAGTGGCCTCGCCTACGGTGAACCAGCCTTGAACGGGCGGCTGCAGGCTGGCGTTGGCCAACTGTTCAAGCAACAGCCGTGCAGCTGGCTTGCTGACCACGATGATCGCCTGGAAGCCACCAAGGCCCTGCAGCAACGCGCGCTGCCCAGCCTGGATTTGCACGGGTTCGATCTCCAGCAACGGCAGGCAGTGGCTGGCCACCCCCGCTGCCGCCAGGCTTTGCGCCAGCGCCGCACAGTCCTCGGCAGGCCGGGTCAGCAACAGGCGCCATTGGCTCACGGGTGGCCGGCCTCGCCATAGACCTCTTTGAGGATGGCCTCGGCACCCTGCCTCAGCAGATGTTCGGCGACCTCTACACCAAGGGCCTCGGCAGTTGCACGGGGGGCCCGGGCATCGGCCACCAGCAGGGTGCCGCCACTCGGTTGGCCGACCAGGCCACGCAACCACAGTTGGTCGCCTTCCAGCACCGCGTAGCACGCGATCGGCACCTGACAACCGCCGTTCAGGCGTTTGTTCATGGCGCGTTCGGCCACCACCCGGTCAGCCGTGTCACGGTGGTGCAGCGGCGCCAGCAAGGCATGGATCGCGTGGTCGGCGCTACGGCACTCGATGCCTACCGCCCCCTGGCCACCGGCAGGCAGGCTGTCGTCGACACTGATGGTGGCGGTGATACGGTCTTCGAAACCGAGGCGGATAAGGCCGGCGGCCGCGAGGATGATGGCGTCGTATTCGCCGGCGTCGAGCTTGGCCAGGCGGGTGTTGACGTTGCCGCGCAGGAAGCGGATCTGCAGGTCGGGGCGACGCGCCAGCAGTTGGGCCTGGCGGCGCAGGCTGGAGGTGCCGACCACGCTGCCGGCAGGCAGCGCTTCAAGGCTGGCAAAATGGTTGGAGACAAAGGCGTCACGTGGGTCTTCCCGCTCGCAGATGCAGTACAGGCCCAGCCCCTCGGGGAAGTCCATGGGCACATCCTTCATCGAATGCACGGCGATGTCGGCTTCGTTGTCCAGCAGGGCGGTTTCCAGCTCCTTGACGAACAACCCCTTGCCACCGATTTTTGCCAGCGGCGCGTCGAGCAGCTTGTCCCCGCGGCTGACCATGGGCACCAGGGTCACCCGCAGCTCAGGGTGGGCCTGCTCAAGGCGGGCTTTGACGTATTCGGCCTGCCACAGGGCCAAGGCGCTTTTACGGGTGGCAATGCGGATTTCGCGAGTGGACATGAAACGCCCCGATCCAGAGAAATGCCGTGGATCATAACAGCATCGCAAGGATCGCTAGCAGATGTGGATCAGCTAAGGGCCCCTTCAGGGCTGCCCTGCACCCTGACGGTGGGGCCGACCTGCCGGCCAGCAAGGGCCCAGCCCTCGCCATGCGGGCACCGGTTCAGAGGGCCTGCATCATCTTGCGCACACCGGCCACATGACGCCGGCTTACGGTAAGGGCATCGCCGTTCAGGCCTTTGAGGAACAGTTGGAAGTGGCCCAGGGGCGTGCGCTGAAGGCGTTCGATGCGTTCCCGGGCAACCAAGGCATTGCGGTGAATACGTACAAAGCGGTCGCCAAACTCGTCTTCCAGCGCCTTGAGCGGCTCGTCGAGCAGTACTTCCCCACCTTCGTGGCGCAAGGTCACGTACTTGTGGTCGGCAATGAAGTAGACCACCTGGTCCAACGGAATCAGCTCGATACCTTTGCGGGTGCGGGCGCTGATATGACTGCGCGGGCCACCGCCTTCATTGGCCGGCCGCGTCAGTGCCGCCAGTTGCGTTCGGTTGGGTTTATCGGCCTTGCGCAGTGCATCCCGCAGGGCCTGAGGGTGAACAGGTTTGGCGACATGGCTGAGGGTACTGTCCTTGAATGCCTCGGCACTGTATTGGTCATCCCCGGTGCAAAACACCACCGCTGGCGGCGCCTCGCGCTCGCACAGGCGGGCCGCGACCTGCAAGCCGTCCAGGCCTGGCATGGCGATGTCCAACAGCACCACGTCGGGCTTGAGGCTGTCGATCAGGGTCAGGGCCTCTTCCCCGTTGGTAGCGCTGGGCTCCAACACGGTGTAACCCTCCAGTTCGCCGAGCAGCCGGCTAAGGCGGTCACGGCCTTGGGGTTCGTCATCAACGATCAGGACATTCATAATTGCGCTGGATTCCTGAATGAGTCTCGCACAGGTATAGCGTAGACAGGTGTGGTTCGAGCGACACTGCGGTCACGCTCTAGACCGGTGCGATGGCCAAAGATTCACTCGGACGGCAGATTCACTGCCAGTCTTCTGTCCAACTGTAGACGGTCCGTGGAACACTGCCGTTCATTCCTTCAAATGATTCACTGCCATTTTCCGGGCATTTCTGTCGACCGGCGCCCTGCGGCAGCCGTCCCAACCCTGTTATTATCGGCGCCACTTTTTCGTTCACGCCTGCAATGAGTGAATCCATGAGCACCGACAAGACCAATCAGTCCTGGGGCGGCCGCTTCAGTGAGCCCGTCGACGCCTTCGTCGCCCGCTTCACCGCCTCGGTCGATTTCGACAAGCGCCTGTACCGCCACGACATCATGGGTTCGATCGCCCATGCCACCATGCTGGCGCAAGTCGGCGTGCTCAGCGATGCCGAGCGCGACACCATCATCGATGGTTTGAAAACCATCCAGGCCGAGATCGAGGCCGGCAACTTCGACTGGCGCGTCGACCTTGAAGACGTGCACATGAACATCGAGGCACGCCTGACCGACCGCATTGGCATCACCGGCAAGAAGCTGCACACCGGCCGTAGCCGCAACGACCAGGTGGCAACCGATATCCGCTTGTGGCTGCGCGATGAAATCGACCTTATCCTGGCCGAAATCACCCGCCTGCAGCAGGGCCTGCTGGAGCAGGCCGAGCGCGAAGCCGAAACCATCATGCCGGGCTTCACCCACCTGCAGACCGCGCAGCCGGTCACCTTCGGCCACCACCTGCTGGCCTGGTTCGAAATGCTCAGCCGCGACTACGAGCGCCTGGTCGATTGCCGCAAGCGCACCAACCGCATGCCGCTGGGCAGCGCCGCACTGGCCGGTACCACCTACCCGATCGACCGCGAACTGACCTGCAAGCTGCTGGGCTTCGAGGCCGTGGGCGGCAACTCGCTGGACGGCGTTTCGGACCGTGACTTCGCCATCGAATTCTGCGCTGCAGCCAGCGTGGCGATGATGCACCTCTCGCGCTTCTCCGAAGAGCTGGTGCTGTGGACCAGCGCGCAGTTCCAGTTCATCGACCTGCCGGACCGCTTCTGCACCGGCAGCTCGATCATGCCGCAGAAAAAGAACCCCGACGTGCCAGAGCTGGTACGTGGCAAGACCGGCCGCGTGTTCGGCGCCTTGACCGGCCTGCTGACCCTGATGAAAGGCCAGCCGCTGGCCTACAACAAGGACAATCAGGAAGACAAGGAGCCGCTGTTCGACGCTGCCGATACCCTGCGCGACTCGCTGCGTGCCTTTGCCGACATGATCCCGGCGATCAAGCCCAAGCACGCCATCATGCGTGAAGCGGCGCTGCGTGGCTTCTCTACGGCTACCGACCTGGCCGACTACCTGGTACGCCGTGGCCTGCCGTTCCGCGACTGCCACGAAATCGTTGGCCATGCGGTGAAGTATGGGGTGGATACCGGCAAGGACCTGGCCGAGATGAGCCTGGACGAACTGCGCCAGTTCAGCGACCAGATCGAGCAGGATGTGTTTGCCGTACTGACCTTGGAAGGGTCGGTCAATGCGCGTGACCATATTGGTGGTACGGCGCCGGCGCAGGTGCGGGCTGCCGTTGTTCGTGGCAAAGCCCTGTTGGCGTCTCGCTAAGCCCCAAGGCGAGGGCTTCGCCCTCGTTCGTGGGCACGCCCGCTCCCACAGTGGGAGCGGGCGTGCCCACGAAGGGCTCAACACCAGGCTCAGCGCTTACCGCTGCGAATCATCTCCATGAAGGCCGGCATCGCTGCCTCCTTGTCTGCCACGATCCGCGCCATGTGCGGGCTCTCACCCATCAGCTGGAGCAACGCCTTGGCTTGCGGAAAGTCCGCCAGCAGGTCGATGTTCAGCACCTTCTTACCCACCGCATAAGCCAGATCGATCGAGAAGCAGAACATCAGGTCTGCCAGCGTCAGTTGCTCACCCGCTACATACGGCGCAAAGCGCCCGTTACGCTTGAGCGTGGCGAAGCCGGCCAGCAGGTCGGTACGTGCCTTATCCTTGACCAGTGGCTCTACCGCCATGCCAAAGAAGGACTCGGCGTAGCAGGTACGGGCTGGCAGCTCGATGTACAGCTCAATTTCCTTGAGCAACTCGCGTACCTTGGCCTGCTGGAACGGGTCGGCCGGCAGCAGCGCCTTGCCGCCCTGAGTCTGCTCGATGTAGTCAAGGATCACGCTGGTTTCGCTGAGAAAACCGTGTTCGGTTTCCAGCACCGGTACCTTGCCCCGCGGGCTCACTTCCAGCGCCTTTGGCGCCTGGCCGCCGTAAAAGGTGACCTCTTCGAAAGGCAGGCCTTTTTCCAGCAGCGCCAGCTTGATCATGTTGTAGTAGTTGCTGACCGAGAATCCATGAAGCTTGAGCATGAGGTAACAGCCTCCGGGCCGTAAGGGGTTTGGCTCGGCTTTTATAGACCGTAAGCCTGTTCCTGACCAGCGTCATGCACCTCGTCTATGACCGGGCATTGCCGCTACAGGCGTGGCACACTGTGCATCCCACCACAGGAGTACCGCCAATGAGCGAGCCCACCGACATCGACAATGACGACGAAGCCTTCGCCGAGGCAACGCTGACCCAAGCCATCGAGAACCAGATCGAAAGCGGCGAGCCGCCGGCGGCCAAGGCCACTTTCAACAAGCTGACCCTGGTTGGTTGGGAACGTGAAGACATTCTCAATGTGATGGCCCATGTGCTGGCCTACGAGATTGACAACATGCTGGCAGAAGACCGCGCGTTCAACGGCGAGTGGTACGAAAAAGCCCTGCGTGCGCTGCCCGAGCTGCCACCTGAGATGGATCAAGGCGAGGACGAATAACCCGGCTACACTCGAAGATCAGGCACCGTAGAAAGTGCCGTAATCCTCGTCTGGAAGTCAGGAGTTACCATGCCTTTTACCCCCGATCTTATCGATGAAATGGAAGTACTCGCGCTGTTCAAGCACGACAGCAGCCAGGAAGGCATCAAGATAACCAGCACTGCATCCCCCGCCCTGGTCGCCGCTGCGCAGCGCCTGCATGAAAAAGGGCTGACCGACCAACCGGATGGCGGCTACCTGACCAGCCTGGGTCATGACGCGGTTGAAAGTGTGCAGCTGTTGCAGAACATTCTCAAGGCGCCACAGCCGGCCTGAGTGCCCTTCGCGGTCAAGTGTGTAGGAGCGGCCTTGTGTCGGGGGGGGGGGGGGGGCCCGGGCCCCCCCCCCCACCAAAACACGACCGCAAAACAAGCACGCGGACCGAGGCGC
>NZ_RHQO01000032.1:0-59625 GCF_003935475.1 Pseudomonas sp. p99-361
AACAAACGTAGGAGCGAGCGCAGCTCGCGATTGCGCCGCGCGGGCGGCGCTCGATCTCACAGGCGCTGAAGATGCTCTGGCTACCCTTGCCAGGAACCATAGAATCTCCCACAAGTATTGCACAAGGGTCAGTCCCGGTGGTGCACATTGTGGGAGCTGGCTCGCCGGCAACAGGGCCCGATCGGGCAACATCACTGTTTGGGGAATAACCCACTCCCACACCGCGAGCAGAACGCCGCGCTTTGTTCATGGGTCTTTTTCTTGCAGACCGGGCAATCATGCTGCAGCTGCTCACCCCGCATGGCGTTGGCCAGCTCTGCGGTAAAGATCCCGGTCGGCACGGCAATGATCGAATAACCGATGATCATCACCATCGACGAAATTACCTGCCCCAAGGGCGTCTTCGGCACGATGTCGCCAAAGCCCACGGTGGTCAGGGTGACGATCGCCCAGTAGATGCCCTTGGGAATGCTGGTGAAACCGTGCTCCGGCCCTTCGATCACATACATCAGCGTGCCGAACACCGTGACCAGGGTCGATACCGTGACCAGGAACACGATGATCTTCTGCTTGCTGCCGCGCAGCGCGTCGATCAGGTAATGGGCCTGCTTGAGGTACGGGCTGAGCTTGAGTACGCGGAAGATCCGCAGCATGCGGATGACGCGGACGATCAACAGGTATTGGGCGTCGCTGTAATAAAGCGCGATGATCCCCGGCACGATCGCCAGTAAATCGACCAGCCCATAGAAACTGAAGGCATAGCGCAGCGGCTTGGGCGAGCAGTACAGGCGGGTGAGGTACTCGGCCAGGAAGATCGCGGTAAAGCCCCATTCGATACCGGCCAGCAGGCCGGCGTAGCCCTGGTGGACTTCGTCGATGCTGTCGAGGATCACCGTGACCAGGCTGGCCAGGATGATCAGCAGCAGGATTTTATCGAAGCGCCTGCCAGCGACGGTGTCGGTCTGGAAGACCATGATGTAAAGCCGCTCGCGCAGGCTTGCAGGGTTGTTCATTGGCTCATTCCGTAGTGCGATGGGCTGAGCCTAGGGGCTGTGTATCAGCTGTGCAAGCGGCTGGCGTCGCGCTGCTTGGGCTGGGCCAGCTGGCAGCCCAGGTGCATCAGCCAGCAGGCGGCGACGAAGGGTGCGGTGAGGCCGGGCAGCGGCAACAGCTTGAACAGTGATTGCAACAGCAACGCCAGGGCAATTGCCAGCAGTGTGACCCATGGCTTTTCACCTTGCCTGCTGAAGGCCAGCGCCGCCAGCGCGGCGTTGAAGCCAGCCAGGCCCATCCACGCTGCTTGCGCCTGGTCTGTGAGCAGCGCCATGCCGCCCCCGATGGCCGAGCCAATTACCGCCCACACCGCCGCATAGGGTTGGGCGATGAACATGCCGACGATGATCAGCAACCCGGCCAACGGCTGGTCGAGCAGGAAGATTTGCCCTATGCCGCGGGCCAGGGCGTACAGCGGTTCGGCTTCGACGAAGGCGGTCATCGAGGGTTCGGCGAGCAACAGCGTGCCCCAGCCCAACAGCACGAACGGTGCGGTATAGGCAACCAGCAGCTTGCCGCCGCGCTTGCGCCATTGGTGGGTGATGATGCTCGAAAGGCCGCCAGCGGCAATGATCAAGGGCGGCAGGATGGCCGACCAGGGCAGCACGGCGCTGATCAGGATGCCGATGAGTACGCCGTTGTAGCAGTACAGCCCGGCCTGGCGGTCGGCACGGTCGTAGCCGCGGCGCTGGGCAGTGAGCAGGCCGGCGAGGGCGCCGAGCAGGGCGCCGCCGACCAGGTCGGGCGCAGTCAGCAGGATGGCCAGCAGGCAGCACAGGCCGCACAGGGGGTTGCGCAGCAGCAGCACCTGGCTGAAGCCGTTGAGTAACGCCGTGGCCCAGTCGGGGCACGGGTTGACGAAATGTTTGCTGTACATGGGGCAGTCAGTGAAGTGGATGGGGAGCGGTGGGCCTCTTTGGGCCTCGGTTTTCCGCGATTCTTTGCTTCACCACCGACCCTGTGGGAGCGGGCGTGCCCGCGAAAGGGCCAGCAGGGTCAACGAAGTTGCCTGGACTGACGCATTCGCGGGCACGCCCGCTCCCACAGGGGCTATGCAGTGGCTTAGATCAGTGTTTCGATCCGCAGCGTGTTGGTCGACCCAGGTTTGCCGAACGGCACCCCGGCAGTGATCAGCAGTGTGTCGCCCCGGCTGGCCATGCCTTGTGCCTGGGCAATTTCCAGGGCCGTGGAGACCACCTCATCCACCTGGCGCAGGCGGTCATTGACCACCGAGTGCACACCCCAGGCCACGCTCAGGCGCCGCGCGGTGTTCAGGTTGGGCGTAAGGTTGAGGATCGGTGCCCGTGGCCGTTCACGCGAAGCGCGCAGGGTGGAGGCGCCCGACTCGCTGTAGTTGACCAGCACCGCCACCGGGAGGATGCCGCTGATACGGCGGATTGCGCAGCTGATGGCGTCCGACACGGTGGCTTCGGCCTTGGGCCGGCCGACATCGTGCTGCGCCTGGTAGTCCGGGCCGTTCTCGACCTGGCGAATGATCTTGCTCATCATCTGCACAGCCTCCAGCGGGTAATCCCCCGAGGCAGTTTCGGCCGACAGCATCACCGCGTCGGCACCCTCGGCCACGGCGTTGGCCACGTCGGTGACTTCGGCACGGGTCGGTGCCGGCGAGAAACGCATCGATTCGAGCATCTGCGTGGCCACCACCACTGGCTTGCCCAGCTGGCGGCAGGTGCCAATGATGCGCTTCTGGATCTGCGGCACGCTTTCGGCCGGCACTTCCACGCCCAGGTCCCCACGGGCCACCATGATGGCGTCGGCCAGTTCGGCGATGGCTTGCAGATGCTCGACTGCCGACGGTTTCTCGATTTTGGCCATCAGGTAGGCGCGGCCGCCAATCAGCTGGCGCGCTTCAACGATGTCTTCAGGGCGCTGCACGAACGACAGGGCGACCCAGTCCACGCCCAGCTCCAGGCCGAAGGCCAGGTCGCGGCGGTCTTTTTCGGTGAGCGGCGAGAGGTCGAGCACCGCTTGCGGTACGTTGACGCCCTTGCGGTCCGACAGCTCACCACCGTTCAGCACTTCGGTGTCGATCGCGTCGCTGTGCTTGGCGGTTACCCGCAGGCGCAGCTTGCCGTCGTCCAGCAGCAGGTCCATGCCTGGCTCCAGGGCGGCGATGATCTCGGGGTGCGGCAGGTTGACCCGGTGGTTATCGCCCGGGGTGTTGTCCAGGTCCAGGCGCAGGGCCTGGCCGCGTTGCAGCTGGACCTTGCCTTCGGCAAAGCGGCCGACCCGTAGCTTGGGCCCTTGCAGGTCCATGAGAATACCCAGGGGGTAGTTCAACTGCTGCTCGACTTCGCGGATCCACTGGTAGCGCAGGGCGTGGTCGGCGTGTTCGCCGTGGCTGAAATTGAGGCGGAAGATGTTCACCCCCGCTTCGACCAGTTGGCGGATGTCGTCGATGCCTTCGATCGCCGGGCCGAGGGTGGCGAGGATCTTCACTTTTTTATCAGGCGTCATGATTGGGCAGTCTCGAGGATCAGGATGGCGCGGAAGTCGTTGACGTTGGTGCGGGTCGGCTCGGTGACGATCAGTGCGTCCAGCGCGGCGAAGTAGCCATAGCCGTTGTTGTTGTCCAGCTCATCGCTGGCCGACAGGCCCAGGGCTTCGGCGCAGGCGTAACTGGCCGGGGTCATGAAGGCGCCGGCGTTTTCTTCCGAGCCGTCAATACCGTCGGTGTCACCGGCCAAGGCGTACACGCCCGGCAGCCCTTTCAGGCTTTCGGTGAGGCTGAGCAGGAACTCGGCATTGCGCCCGCCACGGCCATTGCCGCGCACGGTCACGGTGGTTTCGCCACCGGACAAGATCACGCAGGGCGCCTTCAGCGGCTGGCCGTGCAGCACGATCTGCCGGGCGATGCCGGCATGCACCTTGGCCACTTCCCGCGATTCGCCTTCCAGGTCGCCGAGGATCAGCGGGCTGAAGCCTGCCTGGCGAGCTTTGACTGCGGCGGCTTCCAGCGACTGCTGGGGCTTGGCAATCAGCTGGAAGTGGCTGCGGGCCAGGGCCGGGTCGTCGGCCTTGACGGTTTCCGAGGCCGGGTTGTTGAGCCAGTCGATCACCGCTTTTGGCGCTTCGATGTTGTAGCGCTTGAGAATGGCCAGGGCATCGGCCGAGGTGCTCGGGTCGGCCACGGTGGGGCCGGAAGCGATTACCGTGGCGAGGTCGCCGGGTACATCGGAGATGGCATAGGTGTAGACCGTTGCCGGCCAGCAAGCCTTGGCCAGGCGCCCGCCCTTGATCGCCGAGAGGTGCTTGCGCACGCAGTTCATCTCGCCGATGGTGGCGCCGGATTTCAGCAGTGCTTTGTTGATCTGCTGCTTGTCGGCCAGGGTCAGGCCCTCGGCGGGCAGGGCCAGCAGGGCAGAGCCACCGCCGGAGAGCAGGAATATGACGCGGTCTTCTTCATTGAGGTTGCTGACCAGTTCCAGCACGCGCTTGGCCACGGCCAGGCCGGCGGCATCCGGGACCGGGTGGGCGGCTTCGACCACCTCGATCTTCTGGCAGTTGGCGCCGTGGCCGTAACGGGTGACGACCAGGCCGGAGACTTCGCCCTGCCAGCTTTTCTCGACCACTTCGGCCATGGCGGCTGCGGCCTTGCCGGCGCCGATGACGATGACCCGGCCGCTACGGTCGGCGGGCAGGTAGGGTTCGAGAACTTGACGGGGGTGGGCGGCGGCGATGGCTGTGTCGAACAGGTCGCGGAGAATTTTTTGCGGATCGACCGACATGGCAGGCTCCCAATTATTGTTGTTCTGCACAATCAAAAACGCCCCTGGAACTGCCTCCGTGCAGGCCGAACCAGGGGCGGTCTCCACAGCTGCGAGCTGCGAGCTGCAAGCTACAAGCTACAAGCAAAAGCAGATCTGCTCTCGCTTGTCGCTTGTCGCTTGTCGCTTGCCACTTGAGGCTCACAGCTTGAAGCTTATTTCTCGTCGCGGATCGAGAAGTTGGCCATGTGCTCCAGGCCTTTGATCAGCGCCGAGTGGTCCCAGTTGCCGCCACCCAGGGCCTGGCAGGTGTTGAACACTTGCTGGGCATTGGAGGTGTTGGGCAGGTTGATGCCCAGCTCCTTGGCGCCTTGCAGGGCCAGGTTCAGGTCCTTCTGGTGCAGGTTGATGCGGAAGCCCGGGTCGAAGGTGCCCTTGATCATGCGCTCGGCATGCACCTCGAGGATTTTCGACGAGGCAAAGCCACCCATCAGCGCTTCACGCACCTTGGCCGGGTCGGCGCCGTTCTTGGCGGCGAACAGCAGCGCTTCGCTGACAGCCTGGATATTCAGGGCGACGATGATCTGGTTGGCCACCTTGGCGGTCTGGCCGTCACCGTTGCCACCCACGCGGGTGATGTTCTTGCCCATGGCCTGGAACAGTGGCAGGGCGCGCTCGAAGGCGTTCGGGCAGCCGCCAACCATGATGCTCAGGGTGGCGGCCTTGGCACCTACTTCGCCACCGGACACCGGGGCGTCCAGGTAGGCGGCGCCGGTGGCCTTGATTTTTTCGGCGAAGGATTTGGTGGCGGTAGGGGAGATCGAGCTCATGTCGATCACCACCTTGTTGGGGCCCACGCCTTCGGCCACGCCGTTGTCACCGAACAGCACGCTTTCCACTTGTGGGGTGTCCGGCACCATGACGATGATGAACTCGGCTTCCTGGGCCACTTCTTTCGGGTTGGCCAGGGCCACTGCACCGGCGGCGATCAGGTCGGCTGGCGCGGCGTCGTGGTGGGTGGAAACGAAAATGCTGTGCCCTGCTTTTTGCAGGTTCTGGGCCATGGGCTTGCCCATGATGCCGGTGCCGATGAAACCGATTTTAGCCATGAGAATATGCCTCTTTGTATTTGTGATGTCTCAAGCTGTGGGAGCGGGCATGCCCGCGAAACAGGCGACTCGGTGGATGGCACCGGCTATGCCGGTGTTCGCGGGCATGCCCGCTCCCACAGGGTTTCGTGTTTCACAGGGCGCTAGCGTTCAGCCGTTCAGATTGCGTTATGGGTCTTCAGCCAGCCCAGGCCTGCTTCGGTGGTGGTCAGCGGTTTGTATTCCGCGCCCACCCAGCCCTGGTAGCCGATGCGGTCCAGGTGTTCGAACAGGAAGCGGTAGTTGATCTCCCCGGTGCCTGGCTCGTTGCGGCCGGGGTTGTCGGCCAACTGGATGTGGTTGATCGACTTCAGGTTGGCTTCCATGGTCCGGGCCAGGTCACCTTCCATGATCTGCATGTGGTAGATGTCGTACTGCAGGAACAGGTTGTCGCTGCCTACCTCGGCCTGAATTTCCAGGGCCTGCTGGGTGGTATTGAGGTAGAAGCCAGGGATGTCGCGGGTGTTGATCATTTCCATGACCAGGCGGATGCCGGCGGCCTGGAGTTTGTCTGCGGCATACTTGAGGTTGGCGACGAAGGTCTTGCGCACGTCGGCACACTGCAGGCCTTGTGGGCGAATGCCGGCCAGGGCGTTGACCTGGGTATTGCCCAGCACCTTGGCATATTCGATGGCCTTGTCGACCCCCGCGCGGAATTCTTCGACGCGGTCGGGGTGGCAGGTGATCCCGCGCTCGCCTTTGGCCCAGTCACCGGCTGGCAGGTTGAACAGCACCTGGGTCAGGCCGTTGGCGTCCAGCTGCTGCTTGATTTCAGCCGCGCTGTAGTCGTACGGGAAGAGGTATTCGACGCCGCTGAAGCCAGCATCGGCGGCAGCCTTGAAGCGGGCCAGGAAGTCCTGTTCGGTGAACAGCATGGACAGGTTGGCAGCGAAGCGAGGCATAGGTGTCTCCTTGCGGTGAAGGCCCCCAGGGCATGCCTGGGGGCGTCAGGCGATCAGTCCAGCATCGAGATGGCGGTTGGCGCGTCGTTGCCGACCAGAGCCAAGTCTTCGAATTCGTTGACCGCGTTGATCTCGGTGCCCATGGAAATGTTGGTGACGCGCTCGAGAATCACCTCGACCACCACCGGTACGCGGAACTCTTCGGCCATCTTCTGCGCCTTGATCAGGGCAGGGGCGATCTCGGCCGGTTCGAACACGCGCAGGGCCTTGCAGCCCAGGCCTTCGACCACGGCCACGTGGTCAACGCCGTAGGTGGCAGCGTCGGTCGAGTTGATGTTCTCGAACGCCAGTTGTACACAGTAATCCATGTCGAAGCCACGCTGCGCCTGGCGGATCAGGCCCAGGTAGGCGTTGTTCACCAGCACATGAACGTACGGCAGGTTGAACTGTGCGCCCACCGCCAGCTCTTCGATCATGAACTGGAAGTCGTAGTCACCCGACAGCGCCACGACCTTGCGCTGCGGATCAGCCTTGACCACGCCCAGTGCCGCAGGGATGGTCCAGCCCAGCGGGCCGGCCTGGCCGCAGTTGATCCAGTGGCGTGGCTTGTACACGTGCAGGAACTGCGCGCCCGCAATCTGCGACAGGCCAATGGTGCTGACGTAGCAGGTGTCCTTGCCGAACACCTGGTTCATTTCTTCGTACACGCGCTGCGGCTTGACCGGCACATTGTCGAAGTGGGTCTTGCGCTGCAGGCTGGCCCTGCGCTGCTGGCAGTCTTCCAGCCAGGCCTTGCGGCATTTCAGCTTGCCAGCGGCTTGCCATTCGCGGGCGACTTCCAGGAGTACGTCCAGCGCCTTGCCAGCGTCGGAAACGATCCCCAGGTCCGGGGTGAACACGCGGCCGATTTGGGTCGGTTCGATGTCCACGTGGACGAATTTGCGGCCCTCGGTGTAGACGTCCACGGAGCCGGTGTGGCGGTTGGCCCAGCGGTTACCGATACCGAACACCAGGTCCGACTTGAGCAGGGTGGCGTTGCCGTAGCGGTGCGACGTCTGCAGGCCGACCATGCCGACCATCTGCGCGTGGTCGTCCGGCATGGTGCCCCAGCCCATCAGGGTCGGGATTACCGGTACGCCGGTCAGTTCAGCGAACGCCACCAGTTTGTCGCTGGCGTCGGCGTTGATGATGCCGCCGCCGGCGACCAGCAGCGGGCGCTCGGCGTCATTGAGCATGGCCAGGGCTTTTTCGGCCTGCACGCGGGTGGCGGCAGGTTTGTTGATGGCCAGCGGCTCGTAGGCGTCGATGTCGAATTCGATTTCGGCCATCTGCACGTCGAACGGCAGGTCGATCAGCACCGGGCCTGGGCGGCCGGTGCGCATTTCGTAGAAGGCTTTCTGGAAGGCGTAAGGCACCTGGCCTGGCTCCAGCACCGTGGTCGCCCACTTGGTCACCGGCTTGACGATGCTGGTGATATCGACAGCCTGGAAGTCTTCCTTGTGCAGGCGCGCACGCGGGGCCTGACCAGTGATGCAGAGAATAGGAATGGAGTCGGCCGAGGCACTGTACAAGCCGGTGACCATGTCGGTGCCGGCAGGGCCGGAGGTGCCGATGCACACACCGATGTTGCCCGGGTTGGCGCGGGTGTAGCCCTCGGCCATGTGCGAGGCACCTTCGACGTGGCGAGCGAGGACGTGATCGATGCCACCGACTTTCTTCAGGGCCGAGTACAGCGGATTGATGGCAGCCCCCGGGATGCCGAACGCGGTATCTACACCTTCACGGCGCATGACCAGAACGGCTGCATCGATTGCTCTCATTTTGCTCATGGTTTGTGCCTCATTGATTTTGTAATTGTATACAACTTGCTTTGCGGTAGAGTGTATTCACGCCTGGCGCTGTAGGTCAATGGGTTTTCATCGGTTGACTTGGCTTTCCTCAGAGCGCCCATGAAAACGGGAGTTTGCGTGATCGCATACGATCGTTTCAAAATATTGTATACAAAAACAATCCTCGTTGTGTTCTATTTGTTCATCGGTTTTCAACTGCCCTCAGGGCTTCTCACAACAAGAAGAGGACCTTTTCATGAACGCTTTGAACCTGAAAGTCGCCGTTGGGCTGGTAAACGCCGCGCTGGCGGCGGGCCGCAAGATCAACGCGGCGCCGCTGACCGTGGCGGTGCTGGATGCTGGCGGCCACCTGCTGGCGCTGCAGCGCGAAGATGGCGCCAGCCTGATCCGCCCGGAAGTGGCCACCGGCAAAGCCTGGGGTGCGATAGCCCTGGGCAAGGGCTCGCGCTTGCTGGCGCTGGATGCGCAGCAGCGGCCGGCGTTTTTTGCCGCGCTGAACGGGATGGGTGAACGGCCGGTGGTGCCGGCGCCGGGGGGCGTGCTGATTCGTGATCAGGACGGCAAGGTACTGGGTGCTGTCGGGATCAGCGGCGATACGTCGGATATCGACGAACAGTGCGCGATCAGTGCGATCGAGGAGGTGGGGTTGCTGGCGGATGCCGGAGTAGCGGCGTAAAGCTCAAGATAGCCGGGGCCGCGTTGCGGCCCTTTCGCGACACAAGGCCGCTCCTACGGGGAATCGCGTGACCCTGTAGGAGCGGCCTTGTGTCGCGAAAGGGCTGCAAAGCAGCCCCACTGGCCCTGTCAGGCCAGCTCGGGCTCACAGCCCTTGAGCACCATGCGGATGATGGTCTCGGCTGCTGCGTCATAATCGCTGTCGGCCAGCTTGGCCTTGCCGGTCACTGCAGAAATCTGCCAGTCGAAATCGGCATAGGTCTGGGTGGCCGCCCAGATGCTGAACATCAGGTGGTGCGCATCTACATGGGCGATCTGCCCGTTGTCGATCCAGCGCTGGATGCACTCGATGTTGTGCCGGGCCTGCTCGTTCAACTGCGCCACCTGGTTCGGTGACAGGTGCGGGGCACCGTGCATGATCTCGCTGGCAAATACCTTGGAGGCATGGGGCAAGTCGCGGGAAATGCGGATTTTCGAGCGAATGTAGGCGCTCAGCACTTCTTTCGGGTCACCGTCGGCATTGAACGGCGTGGACGCCTGCATGATCGGCGCGATGATGCTTTCCAGCACCTCGCGGTAGAGGTTGTCCTTGGACTTGAAATAGTAATACACGTTCGGCTTGGGCAAGCCGGCCTTGGCCGCAATATCGCTGGTCTTGGTGGCCGCGAAGCCCTTGTCGGCGAATTCCTCGCTGGCTGCGCGCAGGATCAATTCCTTGTTGCGCTCGCGAATGGTGCTCATGGTCAGGGATCTTCCTCGTGTCTGGCCACCTCTAAGAGGGATCGGGCATGGTAGCACCGGGCCCGACGGGCGCTCAAGGCAGCGGCTTTGGGCTAGAATTCTGGGCAATTACTCATTCGGATGCAGGCAAACATGGCAGGAAGCAGTCTACTGGTACTGATCGACGATATCGCCACGTTGCTGGACGATGTTTCGCTGATGACCAAAGTGGCAGCAAAAAAAACCGCAGGCGTGCTGGGCGATGACCTGGCGCTCAATGCCCAGCAGGTGACGGGTGTGCGGGCTGATCGTGAACTGCCGGTGGTGTGGGCGGTGGCCAAGGGTTCGTTGATGAACAAGGCCATTCTGGTACCGGCGGCCCTGCTGATCAGCGCTTTCATCCCTTGGGCGGTCACGCCCTTGCTGATGCTGGGTGGCGCGTATCTGTGCTTCGAGGGCTTCGAGAAGCTGGCGCACAAGTTCTTGCACAGCAAAGAAGACGACGAGGCGCAAAAGGCTGCGCGCAAACAGGCTGTGGCCGATGCCAATGTCGACCTGGTGGCGTATGAGAAAGCCAAGATCAAAGGGGCTGTGCGTACCGACTTCATCCTGTCGGCGGAAATCATCGCCATTACCCTGGGCATCGTCGCCGACTCGCCGCTGCCACAGCAGGTGATCGTGCTGTCGGGCATCGCGGTGGTAATGACCTTGGGCGTTTACGGGGTGGTGGGCGGCATTGTCAAACTGGACGACCTCGGGCTGTGGATGACCAAGCGGGCGTCGGGCGTGGCTCAGGCGGTAGGCAATGGCATATTGCGCGCGGCACCCTACATGATGAAAGGCCTGTCGGTGGTCGGCACGGCGGCGATGTTCCTGGTGGGTGGCGGGATTCTGGTGCATGGCATCGCGCCGCTGCATCACGCGGTCGAAGCGTTCAGCGAGGGGCGCGGTGGTGGGCTTACCGTGGCGTTGCTCAATGGCGTGGCCGGGGTGGTGGCCGGGGCCGTGGTGCTGGCGGTGGTGGCGGTGGCCGGCAAGTTGTGGCGGGCGGTTCGGCCGGCCAGCTAGTGCGCATGGCCGGGACGTTGCGCCGGTTCGCGGGCACGCCCGCTCCCACAGGTACAGTGTCTGCCTTGGGCGGAGCGCGGACCCTGTGGGAGCGGGCGTGCCCGCGAATGGGCCGCAGCGCGGCCCCGAGGGCTCAGGTCAGAAGTGCACCTTGACCAGGAAGCTCATGGTGTTCTGGTCGGTGGTGAAGGCATCGCTGTCCTTGATGCCGTACTTGTTCTTCCAGTAGTCATACTCCACACCCACGTACAACTGCTTCTCGCCAAAGTGCAGCGCCTTGCCCAGGTCGTACTTGATCTGCGGGTTGAAGTGCAGGTTGGCGTGGTAGGTGCCACGGCGGTTCTGGTCGTTGTCGACCACCCAGTCCATGAAGCCGTCGATCAGTACGTCGGAATCCCCGACCGGGATGGTATACGACCACACCGGCGTGATCTGCCACACATTGTCGCCGGCACGGCTGCCGTCGGTGGTGCGGTTGTAGAAGTTCAGCTGGAAGTAGTCGAAACCGGGGATGGCCAGGTCGAAGCCCGGGCCGATCAGGTACGACTCGGTATCACCCTCGCCAAACTCGTAGGTCATGGCCAGCAGCACGTCTTTGACCGGGCCGAACTCCAGCTTCTGGTCGAAGATCTTGCCAAACGACAGGCGTGGGCTGATCTCGCCATAGTAGGTGTTCGGGCCGTTGCCCTCGTCCTTCTGGCCCTGGTAGAAGATCTTGTCGACAAAGATGAAGTTGTCGCCGTACTTCCAGCCATCGGCATGTTCGAAGGTCACGGTTTGCTGGGTTGGCGGGTTGACCTTGAAGTTCTTGCCCCACAGGTAGGTCAGGCTGTTGTTCTGCCATTGCAGCAAGTCACCGCCGAAGGTGGTGCCGCAGGCCAGCAGGCCGCCAGCAAGGATCAGGCTGTTGATGGTACGCATTGCGAGTGTCGCTCCCTTGTTTGATCTGTTGTCTACGCTCGTTGTTGGCGCTTTTTGTCTTTTGAGTCAGCTTTTTTCGATAGGCCACAGCTGTTTGGCAAGGGTTGGGCCAACTTTTCCGGGTTGGCAAAACCTTCCTGCTCGACTTCGTTCTGAACGGATGAAAAGGGTCTTTCAGGCTGGCAACACGTTCGCCAACCGCCCGTATTCATTGACTGAGCGGTCAGTAAACGCAGGCAGAATCCGTTCTGCCCTGATCGAGGGGGCGCGCAGATTACTGGCTTGCGCGCCGCGCCTCAAGTGCTCCGTCCTGGAGCGCTGTGAATCAAACTTGTGCGTTTGGTCAACTTCTTAGAAGTGTACCTTGATCAGCGCGCTCGCCACGCTCTGGTTGCTGTCCAGGTTGCCGCGGCTGTCGATGCCGTACTTGTCCTTCCAGTAGCTGTACTCGAAGCCCACATAAAGCTGCTTCGCCCCCAGGTTCAGGGCCTTGCCCAGGTCATATTTGACCTGCGGGTTGAAGTGCAGGTTGGCGTGGTAGGTGCCACGGCGGGTCTGGTCGTTGTCGGTCACCCAGTCCATGTAACCATCGATCAGGATGTCGGACTTGCCCACCGGCAGGGTGTACGACCAGGCGGGGGTGATCTGCCACACATTGTCCCCGGGGCGGCTGCCCTCGGTGTTGCGCACATAGAAGTTGAGGGTGAAGTAGTTGAAGCCCGGGATGGCCAGGTCGAAGCCGGGGCCGATCAGGTAGGCCTCGTTGTCGCCTTCGCCACGTTCGTAGGTCATGGCCAGCAACACATCCTTGACCGGGCCGAACGCCAGTTTGCGGTCGAAGATCTTGCCGAATGACAGGCGCGGGCTGAACTCACCGTAGTAGGTGGTCACGCCCTTGCTGGCGTCTGCTTTGCCGTTGTAGAAAATCTTGTCGACGAACATGAAAGTGTCGCCGTACTTCCATTTGTTGGCGTGCTCGAAGGTAACCGTTTGCTGGATGCTGGGGTTGACCTTGAAGTCCTTGCCGTACAGGTAGGTCAGGCTTTCGCCGTGCCATTGCAGCCATTCGCCCGCGTGGGCAGGAACGGTAGCCAGCAAGCTGCTGCCCAGCAAGAGGGACGTGGTGATGCGTTTCATGTTGTGCTTCCCGGACTTATTGTTTTTTTTGGGTTTTTTTGGCGTGCAGGTGCCCCGGGCGGCCCATTCCGGCGGGCCGACGGTGTAGCGTCTACGACGGTTCGAGACCGGAGCGGCAACAGGCCGCTCCCGTTCACTCGAAGGGGTTTTGCCTCAGTGCTGGTGACAGGCGTCGTTGTGCACCGCGCGGTCGGCACCGCCCAGAATGTTGAACAGCACGTTCAACACCAGGGCGCTGACCGTGGCCATGGCGATGCCACTGTGGGTGATGGGCTCCATCCACTGCGGCATCTGCGCGAAGAACTCCGGGCGCACCACGGGGATCAGGCCGAAGCCCACGCTTACCGCAACCAGCAACTGGTTGCGGCGGTCGCCGATGTCGGCTTCCTGGAGGATCTTGATCCCGGTAGCGGTCACCATGCCGAACATGGCGATCGACGCCCCACCCAGTACCGCGGGCGGGATCGATGCGATCAGAAACGCTGCCTTGGGCAGCAGGCTGAGCAGAATCAGCAGGGCGCCGGCCACGATGGTGACAAAGCGGCAGCGGACCCCGGTCATTTGCACCAGGCCGATGTTCTGGGCGAACGACGAGTGGGTGAAGGTGTTGAAAAAGCCGGCGATGAACGAGGCACCGGCATCGCACAGCAGGCCGCGGCGGAGCATGCCTGGGGTGACTTCGCGGTCGGTCACCTTGCCCAGGGCCAGGAACATGCCCGTGGACTCGACGAAGATGATCACCACCACCAGGCACATGGACAGGATCGGTGCCAGGCTGAAAGTCGGCATGCCGAAGTGCAGGGGCGTCACCACCTGCAACCACGGCGCTTCACTCAGGCCTGACAGGTCGACCATGCCGATGGTGCCGGCCAGCACGTAGCCCAGGCCCATGCCAACCAGCACCGACACATTGACCCAGAAGCCGCGCATGAAGCGGTTGATCAGCAGGATCACGGCCAGCACCAGGCCGGCCACCAGCAGGTAGATCGGCGAGCCGAACGTACTGGCATCCTGGCCGCCGCCGGCCCAGTTGACCGCTACCGGGAACAGCGACAGGCCAATCGAGGTGATCACCGTTCCGGTGACCAGTGGTGGGAAGAAGCGCACGACCTTGGACATGAACGGTGCGATCAGCATGCCGAAGAAGCCGGCGGCGATGGTCGCGCCGAAGATCCCCTGCAGGCCTACACCGGGCATGCCGGCCATGGCCACCATGCTGCCCACGGCTGCGAAACTGGCACCCATCATCACTGGCATGCGGATGCCCACCGGGCCGATACCGAACGACTGGATGATGGTGGCGACGCCAGCGACCAGCAGGTCGGCGTTGATCAGGAAAGCGACTTCTTCACGGGACAGCCCGGCGGCCTGGCCAATGATCAGCGGCACAGCGATGGCGCCACCGTACATCAGCAAAACGTGTTGCAGGCCAACCAGGAACAGTTGGAACAGGGGCAAGGGTTCGCGCGGTGGCGCAACGGGTATGTACGCCTTGCGGGACTCGGACATGCAGCACCTCGAGTTTTGTTTTTATTCTCGGATCCAAGTGCCAAGCTCCAAGCGGCAAGCTTCAAGAAAAAGCTTGGTATCCGCACTGGAGCCTGGCACTCGATGCTTGCTTCCTACTACGTACAGCTTGAGGCTTGCAGCTTGACGCTTGTGGCTCGATCAGTTGACCTGGGCGCCCTTGGCGATCCAGTCACCGACCAGCTTGCGCTCCTCGGTGGTCATCTGGGTGATGTTGCCCAGCGGCATGATCTGGCTGGCCACTGCCTGCGCCTGAATGCGCGCGGCCTGGGCCTGGATCTGCTGCGGGGTGTCGAACATCACGCCGGCAGGCGCGGCGCTGAACAGTGGGCTGGTCGGCTTGGCCGAGTGGCACACGGTGCAGCGTTCCTGGATGACATTGTGGATCTTGTCGAAGTCGCCAGCACCGGCCTGGGCCGTAGCCTGGGCCGGGGCTTCGGCAGGCGCTGCGGCGGCCTTGGCGGCCTCTTCGGCGCGTTGCTCGGCAGCGGTCTTGCCACCCACAGCCGTAGCCGGCAGAGGCTGGTACTCGATCTTCGCGGCGGCCTGCTCAGGGCTCACTGCCATCGGTTTGGGGCCGGTGACGTAGGCCAGGCAAATCATTGCCAGGGCACCGACAGGCAAGGTCCAGGCGTACTTGTTGCTGTCGTGGCGGGTGTTGAAGTAGTGGCGGATCAGCACCGCAGCTACCGCGATACCGGCCAGGATCAGCCAGTTGTACTGGCTACCGTAGGTGCTCGGGAAGTGGTTGCTGATCATGATGAACAGCACCGGCAGGGTGAAGTAGTTGTTGTGACGCGAGCGCAACAGGCCTTTGGCCGGCAGTACCGGGTCGGGCGTCTGGTTGTTCTCGATCGCGGCCACCAGCTGGCGCTGGGCCGGCATGATGATGCGGAACACGTTGCCGACCATGATGGTGCCGATGATCGCGCCGGTGTGCAGGTAGGCACCGCGGCCGCTGAACACCAGGCTGAAGCCCCAGCAGGCGGCGATGATCAGCACGAACAGCACGGCACCGAGCAACGCCGGCTTCTTGCCCAGCGGCGAGTCGCACAGGAAGTCGTAGATGAACCAGCCGGCGACCAGCGAGCCGATACCGATGGCCACGCCTTCGGCACCGCTGAGGGTACTGCCAGGGGCCAGCAGGTACAGCGTCGGGTTCCAGTAGAACACCACGCACAGCAGGGCGATACCGGACATCCAGGTGAAGTAGGCTTCCCATTTGAACCAGTGCAGGTTCTCGGGCATTTTCGGGGGGGCGAGCTTGTATTTCTCCAGGTGGTAGATACCACCGCCGTGAATCGCCCAGAGATCACCCGACAACCCATCGCGCGGGTTGCTTCGGTTCAGGTGGTTCTCCAGCCAGACGAAGTAGAACGATGCACCGATCCAGGCTACGCCGGTGATCATGTGAACCCAGCGAATGCTCAGGTTCAGCCATTCGTGAAGGTGTGCTTCCACAGTATGTACCTCTGCCGATCACCGAGAACGATGACCGACCTTTTCTTATTGGTGGGGATTGAGGATCAGCATCTGTTCCTCGGTGAAGTAATGCTCATCGCAGTTGTTGCCAGAACCGCTGCGATCAACCACCAGGAAGTCATCCCGCTTTTCGATCGTCAGCACCGGGTGGTGCCAGACGCCGCGATGGTAATTAACGCCCTGCCTGCCATTACTGCGGAAGGCACGGACCAAGCCTGATACAGGTGCATCGCCAATGGGCGCGACCACGATCAGAAAGGGGTTGCCGAGCAGCGGGATGAAAGCCTGGCTGCCCAGCGGGTGGCGTTCCAGCATGCGTACGGTCAGCGGCATGTCCAGCGCATCGGCGCGGAAGATGCTGATGATCGCCTTGTCTTCAGGCTCGGCGGTCTCGACCGTGGCGAGCTTGTGAAAGCGCATGGTCGAGCCATTGTTGATCATGAAGTGGTCGCTGCCGTCGGTTTCGATCACGTCGCCGAAGGGAGCGAAGGCTTCTTTGGTCAGGGGCTCGATCATCAGGGTGCGCATGCGGGTCTCTCTTTTATGTTCGTTGTACTGAATGGGGGTCGGCTGCCGCTTACAGCTGCAGCAGGCGGAACAGGGCGATCAGGTTGATCTGCGCCAAGGCTTCCTTGAATTCGGCCTCGCTGTCGTTGTGGATGCGCTTTTCGAACGCGGCGAGTATCTGGTGCCGGTTGCTGCCTTTTACCGCCATGATGAACGGGAACTGGAACTTGGCCTTGTAGGCATCGTTCAGCTCGGTGAAACGGGCGAACTCTTCGGCGGTGCACTGGTGGATACCGGCGCCGGCCTGTTCGTTGGTGCTCGATGCGGTGAGCTCGCCCTGAATGGCGGCCTTGCCGGCCAAGTCCGGGTGAGCATTGATCAGTGCCAGCTGGTCAGTGTGACTGGCGCTGAGCAGGATATCGCTCATGCGCTGGTGCAGTACCTCGACTTCGTCCAGTTCACCCAACTGGCCCAGGTCGTAGGCTTTTTCGGCGACCCACGGCGAGTGCTCGTAGATGTCGGCGAATACCTCGACGAAGGCGTCGCGGTCCAGGGCGGAGGGCTTGAGGGTCTTGAAGGCGGTCATCAGGCGTTCTCTTTCTTGTACGGGTGGGTGGTGTGCCAGTGGCGGGCGATGTCCACGCGACGGGCGAACCAGACCTGCTCGTGGCTCTTGGCGTAGTCGATGAAGCGCTTGAGCGCAGCCAGGCGCGCCGGGCGGCCGACCAGGCGGCAGTGCAGGCCGATGGAGAGCATCTTCGGCGCTTCGGCGCCTTCGGCATAAAGCACGTCGAACGCGTCTTTCAGGTACTGGAAGAACTGCTCGCCACAGTTGAAACCCTGCACCTGGGTGAAGCGCATGTCGTTGGTGTCCAGGGTGTAGGGGATCACCAGGTGCGGCTTGCCGGTCGGGTTGTTCGGCTCCCAGTAGGGCAGGTCGTCGTCGTAGGTGTCGCTGTCGTAGAGGAAGCCACCTTCCTCCATCACCAGGCGGCGGGTGTTCGGGCCGGTGCGGCCGGTGTACCAGCCCACTGGGCGTTCACCGGTGATTTCGGTGAGGATGCGGATGGCTTCGAGCATGTGCTCGCGCTCCTGGGCCTCATCCATGTACTGGTAGTCGATCCAGCGGTAGCCGTGGCTGCAGATCTCGTGGCCAGCTTCGGCCATGGCGCGGATCACGTCGGGGTGGCGCTGGGCGGCCATGGCCACGGCAAAGATGGTGAGCGGGACGCCGCTGTCCTTGAACAGCTTGAGCAGGCGCCATACACCGGCACGGCTGCCGTACTCATACAGCGACTCCATGCTCATGTTGCGCTGGCCTTGCAGCGGCTGGGCAGCAACCATTTCGGAGAGGAACGCTTCGGACTCCTTGTCGCCGTGCAGGATGTTGCGTTCGCCACCTTCCTCGTAATTGAGCACGAAAGACAGCGCGATGCGAGCGTTGCCCGGCCATTGCGGGTGAGGAGGGTTGTTGCCGTAACCGATCAGGTCGCGAGGATAGTCAGCGCTCACTGCAGTCTTCCTTCTTGTGCGTTGGTGCGGGGGGTGGGCGGGCCGCGTCGGGATGTCGCACCACCGGATGGGCTGATTGTATACAACTTATGAAATCTTTTGTAAGCCTGTTTTTCCGCATTTCTGCCCTTTTGTCGCTTCACTGCCAGCAAGAAATACAGTGCAAGAAACCTGCCTGATTGGTCAGATAATGAAGTGGGCGTCGCTATCCCGCCTTTATTCGCGACTGCTGGGTCGTTTGTGGGCAAGGTGCGGTGGGGTGCGACGGCTGGGTCCAAAAAATTGTGTACAATTTTGCAGTGGAATGTCTTAATAGCCTCATTCGCGCCTGCCGCAGGCCCTGTTTGGGTGCGCTGGCGAGTATTTCTTGCCCACAGATTGAACAAGAGGCGACACGCAATGGGACGTTTGACCACACACGTACTGGATGCCGCGCATGGCTGCCCGGGCAGCTCGATCAAGGTCGAGCTGTACCGTGTCGAAGGCCAGCAACTGGAGCTGGTGAACACCGCCCTGACCAACAGCGATGGCCGCGTCGACGCGCCGCTGTTGCAAGGCGACGACTACCGCACTGGCGTCTACCAGCTGCAGTTCAGCGCAGGCGACTACTACCGCGCCCGCGGTGTGCAACTGCCGGCCCAGGCGTTCCTGGATGTTGTGGTGCTGCGCTTTGGCATCGACGAGCAGCAGGAGCACTACCACGTGCCGCTGTTGATCTCGCCGTACAGCTATTCGACCTACCGTGGAAGCTAGTTGGTCGCTAGAAGAATCTTCGTAGGTCCTTTGGCCCGCTCTCACACTGGCGGGCTTTTTTTCGTCCGTAGTACGCTTTTTTTCCCGGCTTTACCTGTTTCGCTTGGCGGCCTTTGCAGTCATGCCGAGAAGGTCGCTGTAAGAACACCGGATGCTTGTTGCACGCAGACCTACTTGGAGATTATTGATTCTTAAGTCAAAGGGTACAGGGATCGAGCCGGCTGCGGGCGTGTTGAGCGCTACCGAAAAAGCCAATTTGATAGCGTCCCGGTGGTCGAGATGAATATTTAGCCCGCTGCGATTCAGCGTAATTCCAGAGTTGGGCGTGCCAGGCAGAACTGCGTTCATTGGTAAGTTAACTTGCAATCCGCCAGAACCAACGCTGAATTTCATTTCTTTAGCCATGCCCCAGATGTCACCTGGATGCAGATTGTATTGCACGCCCGACCAGCTGATGGTCACGTTGCTTTTGCTTGGGGGAGTAATGACATTTTCAGGGTTTACCACAGTTGTATGGGGCTGTTGGCTGGGGGCCGTGAGTGGTGGGTTTACCTGTGGCGCGCTGCCGGGTGTTCTATTTTTCTTAAGGGTGAACGCACCCAAAACCGCATTAATAAATGAATGTCCGTCGCGATCAATTCGATTGACAGGGTCTCCTTGGCAGTAGGCGTACGCATTCAATCCGCCTCTGCCAAAAGGACTTCTGTCGTCTGGGCTGTAGAACCGTCCGAGCTGAGGGCTGAAATGGCGATAGCCTTGGCCGAGCGGATACAGACCTGATACGGGATCTTGAAAATGGCCGTTATAGCCTAGTAAATCGCCACTGAGTACACTGTAACCACAAGGGGTGTAGTTGCGTGCAGCAGGCACAATGTGCATAGGAGCTATCTCCGGCCCTACCGTCATTGAGGGTGCACCATGTTTATCATTTCCCTGCGCCCCCGGCACCTGATAAAAGTGTCAGGCTGAAGCACTCGCTAAAGTAGGGGTATCTGTAATGAAGAAGGGCGCGGAGGCGCCCTTTTGAAACTATGTAGGTTAAAGGAACACGAACTTGGCAATGAAGATCGCGCACAGCACCCACAGGCTGGCGGAGATTTCCTTGTACTTGCCGGTACCTGCCTTCAATGCCACATAGCTGATGAAGCCCAGGGCGATGCCATCGGCGACCGAGAAGGTCAACGGCATCATGATCACCGTGACAATTGCCGGAATGCTGTCGGTAGCCTCGTCCCAATGGATGTGCGCCATGCTGCCCATCATCAGCATGGCCACGTAGATCAGCGCGCCTGCAGTTGCGTAAGCTGGGATCATCCCGGCCAGTGGGGCAAAGAACATCGCCGCCACAAACAGCAAACCGACCACCACCGCCGTCAGGCCGGTGCGGCCACCTGCCGCAACCCCGGCAGCACTTTCCACATAGCTGGTCACTGGCGGTACACCCACCACCGCACCGAACACACTCGATGCACTGTCGGCCTTCAACGCCCGCGACAGGTTCTCGATACGCCCGTCCGGTGCTACCAGATTCGCCCGCTGGGCCACACCCATCAGCGTGCCGGCCGTATCGAACATGTGCACGAACAGGAACGCCAGCACCACGCTGATCATGCTGACGTTGAACACGCCCGCCACGTCCATCGCCATCCAGGTCGGTGCCAGGCTCGGCGGCATCGACATCACCCCGCCAAATTTCACCAGGCCTAGCCCCCAGCCTGCCAGGGTCACGCCGATGATGCTGATCAGGATCGCGCCGAACACGCGCTTGTAGCTGAGAATGGCGATCAGCAGGAAGCACACCGCCGCCAGCAGTGGCCCGGGCTCATGCAGCGAGCCCAGCTTGATCAGGGTGGCGGGGCTGTCGACGATGATGCCGGCGGTTTTCAGGCCGATCAGCCCGAGAAACAATCCGACGCCGGCCCCCATGGCATGGCGCAGGCTGACCGGGATGCTGTTTAGCAGCCATTCGCGCACTTTCGACAAGGTCAGGAACATGAACAGCACGCCCGAAACGAAAACGGCCCCCAGCGCGGTTTCCCAGTTGTAACCCATGGTGCCGACCACGGTGTAGGTGAAGAAGGCGTTGAGCCCCATGCCTGGCGCCAGGCCCACCGGCCAGTTGGCGTACAGGCCCATCAGCAGGCAACCCAGCGCCGCGGCGATGCAGGTGGCGACGAAGGCGGCGCCATGGTCGATGCCGGCGTCGGCCATGATGTTGGGGTTGACGAAGATGATGTAGGCCATGGTGATGAAGGTGGTCACCCCGGCGATCAGTTCGGTTTTGACGGTGCTGCCGTGTTGCTTGAGTTTGAAAATCCGCTCCAGCCAACTCGTTTCGAGCGGCGGGGCAAGATCCAGCGTAGGGGCTTCGGATTTGCGGCTTTCCACAGCGTGTACTCCTCAAGTCTTTCTTGTTGTTGTGGGGGCCAGTTCCTGCGCCATGCACTTGGTGACCCCGCGAGGTGAGGCAGACGTCCGACCGTTTTGTTGACTTATGGGTCAAGAAGTT
The DNA here is from genome assembly GCF_003935475.1 of Pseudomonas sp. p99-361. Taxonomy (NCBI): domain Bacteria; kingdom Pseudomonadati; phylum Pseudomonadota; class Gammaproteobacteria; order Pseudomonadales; family Pseudomonadaceae; genus Pseudomonas; species Pseudomonas sp. p99-361. The sequence goes on from NZ_RHQO01000032.1 coordinate 21,493, forward strand.
GCTCGATGGATTATGCTTTTGTGTACAAAGAATGCAAATAATGTTTTATGTTTTGTGTGCGCAATGCGTCGTACAACGGCTATATAGCGAAAACGCCCCCTGCGGAATCGCCTCAGCCTGTGTACAATGGCGCCATACTTTCTCTTCGTGCCTCGAGAGCCCATGAACGAACAGCTGCAACCTCTGAAGAAACCTGCACGGATCGGCAAGGCCGGCCGCAGCGGTACCCAGGACGACATCGTCTACGCGCATATTTTCGAGGCGATTCTTGAACAGCGGCTGGCCCCGGGCACCAAGTTGAGCGAGGAAGCGCTGGGCGAAATCTTCGGCGTCAGCCGCACCATCATCCGCCGCGCCCTGTCTCGGCTGGCTCACGAGAGCGTGGTCTTGCTGCGGCCCAACCGCGGCGCCGTGGTGGCGAGCCCGACCGTTGAAGAGGCGCGCCAGGTGTTCTTCTCGCGGCGCATGGTAGAACGGGCCATTACCGAACTGGCCGTGCAGCATGCCACCGCCGAGCAACTGAACGAGCTGCGACAGATGGTGCGTGAAGAGCGTGACAGCTTCTCGCGCGGCGACCGTGGTGCGGGTATCCGCCTGTCCGGCGAGTTCCACCTCAAGTTGGCCGAGGCAGCGGGCAATGCGCCGCTGGTCAGCTTCCAGCGCAGCCTGGTGTCGCAGACCTCGCTGATCATTGCCCAGTACGAAAGCGGCACGCGCTCGCACTGCTCGTATGACGAACACATGCAGCTGATCGACGCCATCGAGGCGCGCGATGCCCAGCAGGCGGTGAGCCTGATGATGCACCACATGGACCACATCGACAGCAAGCTGAACCTGGACGAGGAAAGCGCCTCGGACGACCTGCATGCGGTGTTCTCGCATTTGCTGAAAAAGCCCAAGGTTTCCGTCAAGGGCTGATCGTTTGCCTGGTTAGCCCCAGGGGTGTGCATGTGTGCTCACCCCTGGGGCTGCTCTGCAGCCCATCGCGACACAAGGCCGCTCCTACCAGGGCTGTGGCGGCTAGCGCTGGTGCACGCAACGCCCGGCAGCGTAGGTTTCACGCACGGTGCGGTCGTCACCCAGGGTGGTCAGCACGAACAGGGTCTCTTCAATGCTGTTGGACTGCTGAATGCGGTAGTCCAGCAGCGGCGTGGCCTTGTAGTCCAGCACCACGAAGTCGGCATCGTTGCCGGGGCGCAGGCTGCCGATGCGGTCGTCCAGGCGCAGCGCACGGGCGCCGCCTAGGGTGGCCAGGTACAGTGACTTGAACGGGTGCAGGCGCGCGCCTTGCAGTTGCATCACCTTGTACGCCTCGTTCAGGGTGTTGAGCAGCGAGAAGCTGGTCCCGGCGCCGACGTCGGTGCCCAGGCCCACATTGACCTTGAAGCGCTCGGCCTGCGGCAGGTTGAACAGGCCGCTGCCGAGGAACAGGTTGGAGGTGGGGCAGAAGGCCACGGCCGAGCCGGTTTCGGCCAAGCGCTGGCATTCGTCGTCGCACAGGTGCACGCCGTGGGCGAATACCGAGCGCTCGCCCAGCAGCTCGAAGTGGTCATAGACGTCCAGGTAACCCTTCTGCTCAGGGAACAGCGACTTGACCCAGTCGATTTCCTTGAGGTTTTCCGACAGGTGCGTGTGCATGTACACGCCCGGGTGCTCCTTGAGCAACTGGCCGGCCAGGGTCAACTGTTCAGGCGTGCTGGTCGGGGCGAACCGCGGGGTGACGGCGTAGTGCAGGCGGCCCTTGCCGTGCCAGCGTTCGATCAGCGCCTTGCTTTCGGCATAGCCGGACTCGGCAGTGTCGGTCAGGTAGTCCGGGGCGTTGCGGTCCATCATCACCTTGCCGGCGATCAGCCGCAGGTCCAGGCGCTCGGCCTCTTCGAACAGGGCATTCACCGATTCCGGGTGCACGCTGCCGAATACCAATGCGGTGGTGGTGCCGTTGCGCAGCAGTTCCTTGAGGAAGATCTTCGCCACCTGGTCGGCGTGGGCCTTGTCGGCAAACTGCTTTTCGCACGGGAAGGTGTAGGTGTTCAGCCAGTCCAGCAACTGCTCGCCGTAGGAGCCGATCATGCCGGTTTGCGGGAAGTGGATGTGGGTATCGATGAAACCCGGGGTGATCAGTGCGTCCTGGTAGTGCTCGACCGGAAAGTCCGCGGCCAGGGTCGGCAGCAGCTCGCTGGCGTGGCCGACGGCGCTGATGCGGCCATCGTCGACGACCAGCAGGCCGTCTTCGTAGTATTCATGGGATGCCTCCAGGCCCACCTCGGCCGGGTCAGCGATGCTGTGCAGGATGGCGGCACGGTAGGCTTTGCGGGTAACGGTCATAACTCACTCGTCAAAGGGCTTGGCTGCGCCGGGAAGGCGGCAGCAACTGGGCAATGGGGCCGGCATTGGCGGCAGCGTCGTGCTGGCCAAAGCAGGCGTTGTAGGTGGCGATGATTTCGCCGGCAATGGACACCGCGATCTCGATGGGCAGTTTGCCCTTGACCTCGGCCAGGCCCATCGGGCAGCGCATGCGCGCCATCAGCGCGTCGTCGTAGCCCCGCTCGCGCAGCCGGTGCTCGAATTTGACCCGTTTGGTCTTCGAGCCAATCAGGCCGAACCAGGTGAAGTCGTTGCGCTTGAGAATGGCGGCGGTCAGTTCCAGGTCGAGCTGATGGTTGTGGGTCATGACGATGCAGTAGCAACCTGGTGGCAGCTGTGCCACTTCGTCGACCGGCTCTTCACTGACCACCTTGGTCACCCCGTTGGGGATGAATTCGGGGAATTCCTGTTCACGCGAGTCGACCCAGCGCACCCGGCAGGGCAGGGCGGCGAGCAAGGGTACCAGAGCGCGGCCGACATGGCCCGCGCCGAACACGGCGATGTGCGCCTGCACGGCAGCCATGGGTTCGAACAGCAGCACGGTGACGCCGCCGCAGCACTGGCCCAGGCTGGCGCCGAGGCTGAAGCGTTCCAGGTGCGGCGTGGTGCGTTGTGCTTCAAGCATTTGCCGGGCGATGTGCAGGGCCTTGTATTCCAGGTGGCCACCGCCGATGGTGTCGAACAGGCCGCTGGCGCTGACCACCATCTTCGAGCCGGCATTACGCGGGGTCGAGCCGCGTTCCTCGATGATGGTCACCAGTACGCAGGCTTCGCCACGGGCCTGGTGGTCGGCGAGGGCGTTGATCCATTGGTGCATGATGCGACCTCTCTAAAGATCGACACGGCCCCCTTGTAGGAGCGGTCTCGTGTCGCGAATGGGCTGCACCGCAGCCCCGACAATCTATGCAGTAGCCAAGATCTTGGGGCCGCTTCGCGACCCTTTCGCGACACAAGGCCGCTCCTACAGGGCCTTGCGTTGTCAGTGGGTGACGGTTTCCAATTCATGTTCAGACGGTTGCTGCTGGGCCACCGCCTTTCGCATCTGCTCACACCCCCACAACACCCGCTCCGGCGTTGCCGGCGCGTCGATGTTCGGCTGCACGCGGTAATCGGCAAGGCTCGCCACGGCATCCTTGATCGCGCACCAGGCGGCAATGCCGAGCATGAACGGCGGCTCGCCCACGGCCTTGGAGTGGAACACGGTGTCTTCCGGGTTCTTGCGGTTTTCCACCAGCTTCACGCGCAGGTCCAGTGGCATGTCGGCCACTGCCGGAATCTTGTAGCTGGCCGGGCCGTTGGTCATCAGCTTGCCCTTGGCGTTCCACACCAGTTCCTCGGTGGTCAGCCAGCCCATGCCCTGGATGAAACCGCCCTCTACCTGGCCAATGTCGATGGCCGGGTTCAGCGAGTCACCGACATCGTGCAGGATATCGGCGCGCAACATCTTGTATTCACCCGTCAGGGTGTCGACGATCACCTCCACACAGGCAGCGCCGAAGGCGAAGTAGTAGAACGGCCGGCCACGGGCCTGGCTGCGGTCGTAGTAGATCTTCGGCGTGCGATAGAAGCCCGTGCTGGACAGCGACACCTGGGCAAAGTAGGCCTGCTGCACCAGCTGCTCGAAACTGACGATCTGTTCGCGCACCCGCACATGGCCGTTGCGGAACTCGACGTCTTCCTCGGTCACCTGGTAGTGCCGTGCGGCAAACTCGGTCAGGCGCTTCTTGAGGATCTCGGCCGCGTTCTGCGCCGCCTTGCCATTCAGGTCGGCACCGCTCGAGGCGGCCGTGGGCGAGGTGTTGGGCACTTTGTCGGTATTGGTGGCGGTGATCTGGATACGGCTGAAATCCACCTGGAAGATCTGTGCCACCACCTGCGCCACCTTGGTGTTCAGGCCCTGGCCCATTTCGGTGCCGCCATGGTTCAGGTGGATGCTGCCATCGGTGTAGATGTGGATCAGCGCACCGGCCTGGTTGAGGAAGGTGGCGGTGAACGAAATGCCGAATTTGACCGGGGTCAGGGCCAGGCCTTTCTTCAGCACCGGGCTGTTGGCGTTGAAGCGGCGGATCGACTCGCGGCGCTCGGCGTAGTCGCTGCTGGCTTCCAGCTCGGCGGTCATCTCTTCGAGCATGTTGTGCTCGACGGTCTGGTAGTAATGCGTGACGTTGCGTTCGGTCTTGCCGTAGTAGTTGGCCTTGCGCACCGCCAGGGGGTCACGGCCCAGGTGGCGGGCAATGTGGTCCATCACCTGTTCGATGGCAACCATGCCCTGCGGGCCGCCAAAGCCGCGGTACGCCGTGTTGGAGGCAGTGTTGGTCTTGCAGCGGTGACCATGCACGGTGGCATCGCCCAGGTAGTAGGCATTGTCTGAGTGGAACATGGCGCGGTCGACGATCGAGCCAGACAGGTCGGGCGAATAGCCACAGTTGCCGGCCAGGTCCAGATTGATGCCATGCAGGCGCCCATTCTCATCGAAGCCCACGTCGTACTCGACGTAGAACGGGTGGCGCTTGCCGGTCATGGTCATGTCTTCGACCCGCGGCAGGCGCATCTTGGTCGGCTGGCCGGTCAGGCGCGCCACCACCGCGCACAGGCAGGCCGGGCTGGCGGCCTGGGTCTCCTTGCCGCCAAAGCCGCCGCCCATGCGGCGCATGTCCAGCACCACCTTGTTCATCGGCACGTCGAGTACTTCGGCGACCAGCTTCTGCACCTCGGTGGGGTTCTGCGTGGAGCAGTAGACGATCATGCCGCCATCTTCGGTAGGCATCACCGAGGAAATCTGCGTTTCCAGGTAGAAGTGCTCTTGGCCACCGATGTGCAGGGTGCCCTGGAGGCGGTGCGGGGCGCTGGCAAGGGCGCTGGCGGAATCGCCGCGCTGGTGGGTGTGGCTGTCGAGCACGAAGTGCCGCTTGCGCAGCGCGTCGACCACGTCCAGCACCGGCTCCAGGTCCTCGTACTCGACGATTGCGGCCATGGCCGCCTTGCGTGCGGTGTCCAGGTCACGTGCAGCCACGGCCAGCACCGGCTGGCCGAAGAACTCGACCTTGTCGATAGCCAGCAGCGGGTCACCCGCCACCACCGGGCCGATGTCCTTCAGGCCAGGGATGTCTTCGTGGGTGATGGCGATGCGCACGCCCTCGAAGGCATAGCACGGCGTGGTGTCGATGCGCAGGATGCGCGCATGGGCACGGTCGGCGGTGCGGGCATAGACGTGCAGCTGGTTGGGGAATTCCAGGCGGTCGTCGATGTACAGCGCCTCGCCGGAGACATGTTTGTCGGCGCTGTCGTGCTTGACGCTGCGGCCAACCCCGGTGGTCAGGTGCTGGCTGAACAGTTCGGCCATCTCGGCCTGGCTCTTGGCTACATGGTGGTTAGACATAAGCGGTCACCCGGGTTTCGATGTGCGGCGATTGCTGTTCGATGAAGTACTTGCGCAGCAGGTTCTGTGCAGTCAGCAGGCGGTATTCCTTGCTGGCGCGGAAGTCGCTGAGCGGGGTGAAGTCTTCGGCCAGGGCCTGGCAGGCACGCTCGATGGCCGCCGCGTTCCAGGGTTTGCCGCGCAGCGCGGCTTCGCAGGCGCGCGCGCGCTTGGGTATCGCTGCCATGCCGCCAAAGGCGATGCGCACACCGCTGACCACCCCGTCCTCGATGCTCAGGTTGAAAGCGCCGCACACGGCGGAGATGTCGTCGTCCAGGCGCTTGGATACCTTGTAGGCACGGAACGCCCAGTCGCGGCTGGCGCGTGGCACGATGATCTTCTCGATGAACTCGCTGTCCTGGCGGGCAGTGATGCGGTAGTCGATGAAGTAATCCTCCAGCGGCATCACCCGTTGACGCTCACCCTGGCGCAGCACCACCTGCGCATCCAGGGCGATCAGCAGGGGTGGCGAGTCGCCAATCGGTGAGGCATTGCCAATGTTGCCACCGAGGGTGCCCTGGTTGCGGATCTGCAGCGAGGCGAAGCGGTGCAGCAGGGCACCGAAGTCGGGGTACTCGTCGTTCAGGGCGCCGTAGCAGTCGGTGAGCGGGGTTGCGGCGCCGATTTCCAGGTGGCTGGCGGTTTTCTCGATGCGTTTGAGTTCGGCGACGTGGCCCACGTAGATCATCACCGGCAGGGTCTTGTGGAACTGGGTGACTTCCAGGGCCAGGTCTGTACCGCCGGCCAGCAGCCGCGCCTCTGGGTGCGAGCTGTACAATTCGGCAAGATCCGCCACGGTCAGTGGCACCAGGCAGCGCTTGTCGCCGCTGTTCAGTTCACCGGTCTGGGTGGGGGCAATGGCCTTCAGGCGGCTGATGGTATGCGCCTGCTGGGCATCGAACTGGTCGCGGCAAGGCTGGCGGCAGCTCTGCTCGGCGGCGTCGAGGATCGGCCGGTAGCCGGTGCAGCGGCACAGGTTGCCGGCCAGGGCCTCCTGGGCCTGGTGCAGGTCGGCGCCGTCGCTGTTCTTTTGCAGGGCAAACAGCGACATCACGAAGCCGGGTGTGCAGAACCCGCATTGCGACCCATGGCAGTCGGCCATGGCTTGCTGCACGCTGTGCAGTTGGCCCTGGTGCTTGAGGCCCTCGACGCTGATCAGCTGCTTGCCATGCAGCGACGAGACGAAGGTCAGGCACGAGTTGAGGCTGCGGTAGCGCAGGTTGTCGTTGCCCTGTGCGTCCTGGGTCAGTTCACCGACCACCACGGTGCAGGCGCCGCAGTCACCGCTGGCGCAGCCTTCCTTGGTGCCGGGTTTGCCCAGGTGCTCGCGCAGGTACTGCAGCACCGTCATGTTAGGGTCCAGGGCGTGCTCACTACGCAGCTCCTGATTGACGAGAAACTGGATCACGGGGATGGCCTCGCAATGGTTTTATTGTTGTTGGGCGGACTCTAAGCAACACCTGTCCAGCAGGTCAATATTTTTCTGACCCAAGGGTCAAGAAATTGCGCATGGTCTCGCCCAACCCTGTTCATTGCCCATATTGCAAGCATAGATCGCGCCGGGCCCGCGGTTGTCTGCTGGGTCAAATAAACCGCCTGCCCCCTCTGCGCGACCAATGGTCAAGTGCGCTACACTTCGCCCCTTGTGCCCAGTTCAATGATTTTGAAGGAAAACCATGACGTTCAAGGCCCCGGACAGCCTCTCCGAGCAGATTGCCGATTACCTGGCCGAACGCATCATCCGCGGCGAGCTGGCGCCCGGCGAGCGCATTCAGGAGCAAAAGGTTACGCAGGCACTCAATGTCAGCCGCGGTTCGGTGCGCGAGGCGTTGCTGATTCTCGAACGCCGCCACTTGGTGGCGATCTTGCCGCGCCGCGGTGCCCATGTCACCGAGCTGGACGAACGCAGCGTGCGCAGCCTGTGCGCGCTGATGGGCGAGTTCTATATCCTGCTGGGCAATGCGGTTGCACAAAAATGGCGCACCGAAGCCGACCTGCGCCCGTTTCTGGAGATTCAGCAGCGGCTGCAGCGCGCCCACGACCGGCTGGACATCAAGGCTTTCGTCGGTGACAGCTTCGCGGTGATGCGCGCCGCCTATCCATTTGCCGATAATCCTTTCTTGCAGGAAACCGTGGAAAACCTGCAGCCGGCCATGAGCCGTGCCTATTATCTGGCGCTGGACCAACGCCAGGCCAACATGATCGATTACCTCGACCTGTTCGCCCGCCTGCTCGAAGCGGTGGTCGCCCGTGACCTGCCGCACATTCGCGAGGTGCTTACCGCTTACTGCCAGCGCAGCTGCGAACTGGTGCTGGCGGCACTGGCCCGAGGCTGACCGATGCGCCTCAAATGCATTCGCCTGGCTGGCTTCAAGTCGTTCGTCGACCCGACCACAGTCAATTTCCCCAGCAACATGGCGGCCGTGGTCGGACCCAACGGCTGCGGCAAATCCAACATCATCGACGCGGTGCGCTGGGTGATGGGCGAGAGCTCGGCGAAGAACCTGCGCGGCGAATCGATGACCGACGTCATCTTCAACGGCTCCAGTGGGCGCAAACCGGTCAGCCAGGCCAGCATCGAGCTAGTCTTCGACAACAGCGAAACCACCCTGGTCGGCGAGTATGCCGCGTACGCCGAAATTTCCATCCGCCGCAAGGTCACCCGCGACGGGCAGAACAGCTACTACCTGAACGGCACCAAGTGCCGCCGGCGCGACATCACCGACATTTTCCTCGGCACCGGGCTGGGGCCGCGCAGCTACTCGATCATCGAACAGGGCATGATCTCCAAGCTGATCGAGGCCAAGCCCGAAGAGTTGCGCAATTTCATCGAGGAAGCCGCCGGCATCTCCAAATACAAGGAGCGCCGCCGCGAAACCGAGAACCGTATCCGCCGCACCCAGGAAAACCTGGCGCGCCTGACCGACCTGCGTGAAGAACTGGAACGCCAGCTCGAGCGCCTGCACCGCCAGGCCCAGGCCGCGGAAAAGTACCGTGAGTACAAGGCGCAGGAACGGCAGCTGAAAGCGCGGCTGTCGGCCTTGCGCTGGCGCGACCTGGACGAGCGGGTACGCCAGCGCGAGTCGGTGATTGGTGATCAGGGCGTGGCCCACGAGGCATTGGTGGCCGAGCAGCGCAACGCCGATGCCAGCATCGAGCGCCTGCGTGACGGCCATCACGAGTTGTCCGAGCGGTTCAACCAGGTGCAGGGCCGTTTCTATTCGGTGGCCGGTGACATTGCCCGGGTCGAGCAGAGTATCCAGCACGGCCAGCAGCGCCTGCGCCAGTTGCAGGACGACTTCAACGAGGCCGAGCGCACCCGTTTGGAAACCGAGTCGCACCTGGGGCATGACCGCACCTTGCTGGCGACCCTGGGCGAAGAGTTGGCCATGCTCGAACCCGAGCAGGAAATGACCCTGGCCGCCGCCGAAGAAGCTGCGGCGGCGCTGGAAGAGGCCGAGCTGGCCATGCACGGCTGGCAAGAGCAGTGGGACAGCTTCAACAGCCGCTCTGCCGAACCGCGCCGCCAGGCCGAAGTGCAGCAGGCGCGCCTGCAGCAGCTGGAAGCCAGCCTGGAGCGCCAGGCCGAGCGCCAGCGCAAGCTGGGCGAAGAGCGCGAGCAACTGGGGAGCGATCCGCAGGACGCCACCCTGCTGGATCTGGCCGAGCAGCTGGCCAGCAGCGAAATGTTGCTGGAAGAACTGCAGCTCTCCGAAGAACAGGTGGTCGAGCGTCTGGAAAGCGCGCGCGGGCAGTTGCAGCAGGCTACCCAGGCCCAGCAGCAGGCACAGGGCGACCTGCAGCGCCTGGGCGGCCGCCTGGCATCCTTGGAAGCGTTGCAGCAGGCAGCCCTGGAGCCGGGGGCGGGCGCCGCAGACTGGCTGCAGGGCCAGGGCCTGGAGCAACAGCCACGCTTGGCTGAAGGCTTGCGGGTAGAACCGGGCTGGGAGCTTGCCGTAGAAACCGTGCTCGGCGCTGACCTGCAGGCCGTGCTGGTGGACGATTTCAACGGCCTCGATTTTGCCGGTTTGGAACAAGGCGAGCTGCGCTTGCTGCAGGCCAGCGATGCCAGCGCGTCGTTGCCCGGCAGCCTGCTGGAAAAGGTCGAAGGCGGTGTCGATCTGGCACCCTGGCTGGGCCAGGTCAAGCCTGTCGAAGACTTGGCCCAGGCGCTGGCGCAGCGCATAGCGCTTGGCGACGGCCAGAGCCTGGTCAGCCGCGATGGCTACTGGGTTGGCCGGCACTTCTTGCGGGTGCGCCGTGGTGGTGAGGCCGAAGGCGGTGTGCTGGCGCGTGGCCAGGAAATCGACCGCCTGGGCCAGGAACAACTGCAGCAGGAAGCGGCGTTGGAACAACTTGAGCAACAGTTGCAAACCCTGCGCGAGCAGCAGCTGGACCTGGAGGAACAGCGCGAGCAACTGCGCCGCCGCAGCCAGGAAGAAAACCGCCTGCACGGTGAACTGAAAGCCAGCCTCTCGGCCAGCCGTGCGCGCGCCGAACAGGTCGAGCTGCGCCGCCGGCGCTTGCAGGAAGAACTGGCCGAACTGGAAGAACAGCGCGCCCTTGAGCACGAACAACTGGGCGAAGCCCGCCTGTTGCTGCAAGAGGCGGTGGAGCTGATGGCCCAGGACACCGAGCAGCGCGAGCAATTGATGGCCCGCCGCGACGCCCTGCGCGAAAGCCTCGACCGGGTGCGCCAGGAGGCCCGCCAGCACAAGGACCACGCCCACCAGCTGGCCGTGCGGCTGGGCTCGCTGCGTGCGCAGCATGACTCCACCCGCCAGGCCCTGGAGCGCCTGGAGCAGCAAGCAGCGAGGCTGACCGAGCGCCAGGAGCAACTGAGCCTGAACCTGGAGGAGGGCGAGGCACCACAGGAGGAGTTGCGCCTGAAGCTCGAAGCGCTGCTGGAACTGCGCATGAGTGTTGACGAGGAAATGCGCCTGGCGCGCCTGCACATGGACGAAGCCGACCGCGAATTGCGCGAGGCCGAGAAGCGTCGCTCACAGGCCGAGCAGCAGGCGCTGTTGTTGCGCGGCCAGCTGGAGCAGTTGCGGTTGGAGTGCCAGGGCCTGGATGTGCGGCGCAAGACCCTGCAGGAGCAGCTGCTGGCCGACGGTTACGACCTGCAAGGGGTGCTCGCCACCCTGGAGGCCGATGCCAGCGAGCAGGGCACCGAACAGGCGCTGGAACAACTCGAGGCGCGTATCCAGCGCCTGGGGGCGATCAACCTCGCCGCCATTGAGGAGTACGAGCAACAATCCGAGCGCAAGCGCTACCTGGATGCCCAGGACGCCGACCTGGTGGAGGCGCTGGAGACCCTGGAAAACGTCATTCGCAAGATCGACAAGGAAACCCGCAACCGCTTCAAGGATACCTTTGATCAGATAAATGCCGGATTACAGGCACTTTTCCCAAAAGTTTTCGGTGGTGGCAGCGCTTATCTGGAACTGACGGGCGAAGATCTACTCGATACAGGGGTGACGATCATGGCGCGACCGCCGGGCAAGAAGAACAGCACCATCCATCTGCTGTCCGGCGGCGAAAAGGCACTGACCGCATTGGCGCTGGTGTTTGCCATCTTCAAGTTGAACCCCGCACCGTTCTGCATGCTCGACGAAGTCGATGCGCCGCTGGACGATGCCAACGTCGGGCGCTACGCGCGCCTGGTCAAGGAAATGAGTGAGAGCGTGCAGTTCATCTACATCACCCATAACAAGATTGCGATGGAGATGGCCGATCAACTGATGGGGGTAACCATGCATGAACCCGGTTGTTCACGTCTTGTTGCAGTTGATGTGGAGGCCGCCATGGCCATGGTCGATGCGTGATGCGCGACGATGCGGGCACTTTCTCCAACGAAATGCCCCCGTCATGTGCGACAGACGGTGTAAAGTTGTCTTTGGTCGTGCTAGCTTAATGTCACTCGTTTATTGCGTGGGTAAAACGCCTGTCAGAACATAGAGTTGGCGCCACGTGTTAAAGGGCTTTGAACCCTTTGTTTTCAAGCATATTTTTATAGAGGCACGGGATTACATGGAAATCGGTCTGCGCGAGTGGCTGATCCTCATCGGCATCATTGTCATTGCCGGTATTCTTTTCGACGGCTGGCGCCGCATGCGCGGCGGCAAAGGCAAGTTGAAATTCCGTCTGGACCGCAGTTATTCCAACCTGCCGGACGAAGAGGGCGGCAGTGCCGAAGTACTCGGCCCGTCGCGGGTACTGGATACCCATAAAGAACCGGAACTGGACGAAAGCGACCTGCCTTCGCTCAGCGCCTCGGCGCGTGACCGCGAGCGCGAGCCAAAGCCGGCCAAGGCCAGCAAGCGTGGCAAGCGCGCCACAGCCGCGGCCGATGTGCAGCAGGGCGACCTGGGCCTGAGCGCCGAGCCGCGCGAGCCCGACCTGTTCACCGACAGCGACGACGACTTCGCCGCCGAAAATACCCGTGGCAACCCGGCGCCCGCTGCCAGCAGCGTCAAGGAGCTGCCACCGGCCGAAGAGGTGCTGGTCATCAGCGTCATTTCCCGCGACGAGGGTGGCTTCAAGGGCCCGGCATTGTTGCAGAACATTCTTGAAAGCGGCCTGCGCTTCGGCGAAATGGACATCTTCCACCGCCACGAAAGCATGGCCGGCCACGGCGAAGTGCTGTTCTCCATGGCCAATGCGGTCAAGCCTGGTGTGTTCGACCTGGACGACATCGACCATTTCAGCACCCGTGCGGTGAGCTTCTTCCTCGGCCTGCCTGGCCCACGTCATCCGAAGCAGGCCTTTGACGTGATGGTGGCGGCCGCGCGCAAGCTGGCCCATGAACTGAATGGTGAGCTCAAGGACGACCAGCGCAGCGTGCTGACCGCCCAGACCATCGAGCACTATCGCCAGCGCATCGTCGAGTTCGAGCGCCGTGCGCTGACCCAGAAGCGCTGACAGATCCAACGAAAGAGCAGCCTGAGGGCGTGCTGGCCGGTTCGGGTGTTGTTACCTGTTCCGGCCTTGTCGCCTGCAAGCCAGCTCCCACAAGGGCCTGTGGGAGCTGGCTTGCCGGCGACAGGGCCAGGGCAGGCAATGGCTACTCCAGACCGCAGCCGCCGCCCCAGGCTGCTCTTTTGCTTTGCAAGAGAAGACAAACCCCATGACCGCCGAAACCCGTATCCACGAACTGCGTGCCGAACTCGACCAGCACAACTACCGCTACTACGTGCTCGACGAGCCCAGTGTGCCCGACGCCGAATACGACCGCCTGTTCAACGAGCTCAAGGCGTTGGAAGCCGAACACCCGCACCTGGTTACCCCCGACTCGCCCACCCAGCGCGTCGGCGGTGCGGCCCTGTCGGCCTTTAGCCAGGTGCGCCATGAAGTGCCCATGCTCAGCCTGGGCAACGCCTTCGAGGAGGCCGACCTGCGTGAGTTCGGCCGCCGCGTGGTGGACGGCCTCGATCAGCCGGGCGCGGTTGACTACAGCTGCGAACCCAAGCTCGATGGCCTGGCCGTTAGCCTGTTGTACCGCGACGGCCTGCTGGTGCAGGGTGCCACGCGCGGCGACGGCACCACTGGCGAAGATATCAGCGCCAACGTACGCACCGTGCGCAACATCCCGCTGAAGTTGCACGGCGAGGGCTGGCCCGCGGTGCTGGAAGTGCGTGGCGAGGTCTACATGAGCAAGGCCGGCTTCGACCGCCTCAATGCAGCCCAGGCCGAAGCCGGCGGCAAGACCTTCGCCAACCCGCGCAACGCGGCTGCCGGTAGCCTGCGCCAGCTCGATTCGAAAATCACGGCCAGCCGCCCGCTGGAGTTCTGCTGCTACGGCGTCGGTCAGCTGTCTGCCAGCATCGGCGACAGCCATATCGGCATCCTTGAACAGCTCAAGGCATGGGGCCTGCCGATCAGCCGCGAGCTCAAGCATGCGGCAGGGATCGAAGAGTGCCTGGATTACTACCGCGACATCGGTGAGCGGCGCAACAGCCTGCCGTATGAAATCGATGGTGTGGTGTTCAAGGTCAACAGCCTGGCCGCCCAGCGTGAACTGGGCTTCCGCGCCCGTGAACCGCGCTGGGCAATCGCCCACAAGTTCCCGGCCATGGAAGAGCTGACCGAGGTGCTGGACGTCGAGTTCCAGGTCGGCCGTACCGGCGCGGTCACCCCGGTGGCGCGCCTGAAACCGGTCAAGGTGGCGGGCGTGACCGTGTCCAACGCCACCCTGCACAACATGGACGAAATCGCCCGCCTGGGCCTGCGCATTGGCGACACGGTGATCATCCGCCGGGCCGGCGACGTGATCCCGCAGGTGATGCAGGTGGTGCTGGAGCGTCGCCCGGACGATGCCCGCCCGGTTGCCGTGCCAAGCGAGTGCCCGGTGTGTGGCTCGCAAGTCGAGCGCACCCAGCTGGTCAAGCGCAGCAAGGGCAAGGAGACCACCAGCGAAGGGGCGGTGTACCGCTGTGTCGGCCGCCTGGCCTGTGGTGCGCAGCTCAAGCAGGCGATCATTCACTATGTGTCGCGTCGCGCCATGGACATCGACGGGCTTGGCGAAAAAAGCGTCGAGCAGTTGGTGGACGAAGGCCTGATCGGCTCGCCGGCTGACCTGTACAAGCTGCAGTTCGAGCAGGTGGTCGGCCTGGAAGGCTTCGCCGAGGTGTCCACCCGCAAACTGCTGGATGCCATCGAAGCCAGCAAGCGGCCGAGCCTGGCGCGTTTCATCTATGCGCTGGGCATACCGGATGTGGGTGAGGAGACGGCCAAGGTGCTGGCCCGTTCGCTGGGCAGCCTGGCGCGCGTGCAGCAGGCCTTGCCGCAGGTGCTGACGTATCTGCCGGACATTGGCCTTGAGGTCGCCTACGAGATTCACAACTTCTTCGAAGATGAGCACAACCAGAAGGTTATCCAGCAGTTGCTCGACAGCGGCATGCACCTGCAGGACGAAGGCGAGTTGGCCGCCGAATTCGCGGCCAGCACCAGCTTGGCCGGCATGATCGCCAAGCTCGACATCGCTTCGGTAGGCCCAACCGGTGCCGAGAAACTGGTAGCCAAGCTCGACAGCCTGGACAAGATCATCGCTGCCGACGGCATCGACCTGCGCCAGGCATTGGCGGCCAAGCAGGCGGACGCGGTGCGTGAATTCTTCAAGGATGAGGCCAACCAGCAACTGGCGCGCGCGATCGAAGCGCAGTTGCTGGCGTTCGGCATGCACTGGACCAGCGAGAAGAAAGTCGCCGAGGGTTTGCCGCTGGCCGGCCAGACCTGGGTGCTGACCGGTACCCTGGAGCGCATGAGCCGGGATGTGGCCAAGGACAAGCTGGAAAGCCTTGGCGCCAAGGTGGCCGGTTCGGTGTCTGGCAGGACCCAGTGCGTGGTCGCAGGGCCGGGGGCTGGATCGAAGCTGGCCAAGGCCAGCGAGCTGGGCGTGAAGGTGCTGGACGAGGAGGCCTTCGTCGCGTTCCTGGCTGGGCAGGGCATCACTATTTAAGTCCCTGCGCGCGCCACTTGTGGGAGCGGGCATGCCCGCGAACACCGGCAAAGCCGGTGCCATCCATCGCGTAGCTTGCTTCGCGGGCACGCCCGCTCCCACAGGCCTCGCGCCAGTCTTGCCTGCAGCGCCACCCCAACCCAGACAAGTCATTGAGAAATGATGACTTTTTCTGCTCCCAGAGGTTGTATCTGCCCCCAAGACCGGTACAATGGCGCCACTCGCTGCTCAGCGAGGCATGTAGTGGTGGCCCCATCGGTCCCCCCGCATTGATTACCCGTTAACCTGGTCAGGCCCGGAAGGGAGCAGCCATAGCGGGAACATCGAGTGCCGGGGTGTGGCTGGTGGGGCCGCCTCCATTTCCGGGGTCGGAAAACCTCAATCTGCTGCGAACGCCTTCTTTCTGTCCTGCTTCTCGCCCAATGCTCCCACCGCCGACAGCTTCATCAGTCGCTGGAATTTAGGGCAGGCCAGATGATCCTCCTCAGGGCACTGCGCCGCATGTCGCAAGCCTTTGCTCATCGCCTGTAGGCGCCTGATCCGTGCATCCAGTTCATCGGCTTTGAGTAGCAGCTTCTGCCGGTCGACCTGCAGATTCACCAGCATCGCTCCCATCTCATCCAGCGAAAACCCCGCAGCCTGGCCCAAGGCGATCAGCGCCAAGCGGTCGGTCACATCGGCTGCGAACTGGCGCCGCTGGCCGTGTGCAGCGAGCGATTTGAGCAGCCCTTTCTTCTCGTAGTAACGCAGTGTCGAGGCGGGTACGCCCGTGCGTTTGGCAACGTCGGCTATGTCCATTTTGGGTCCTTGACTTAAAGCTGGCTTCAACTTCTATGCTGCGTGGCGTGGTGATGACAGTCAATCTATGGGGGATTTTTCAATGACGTTGACTGCGATGTTTTCAGCGGCCTTGCCGATTGGTATCGGTGCTACGGTAGTGATGGACATGTGGGGCCTGTTGCTGAGGCGCTTTGGCGTTGCCACCTTGAGTTTCGCCATGGTCGGGCGTTGGGCGGGGCATCTGCTGAATGGGCGGGTGCGGCATCAGGCGATTGCCAGGGCTGAGCCGGTGCGGCATGAGCAGGTGTTGGGGTGGGGGATTCATTACGCCGTCGGCGTGCTGTTCGCGATATTGCTGATTGGGTTTGTGGGGGAACGATGGTTGATGGCGCCTACCTTGCTGCCCGCGGTAGCGCTCGGCGTGGGCACGGCCGTTGCGCCGTTGTGTCTCATGCAGCCGTTGTTGGGGGCAGGGTTCTTTGCGTCGAGGACACCGGCGCCTGCGCGTAACTGCGTGAAGAGCCTGGCTACGCATTTTGTGTTTGGTGTGGGGTTGTTCCTGAGTGCGGGGCTGCGGGCCTCGGTGTGAGGACAGGCCAGGCGGTCAGAGCGAGCGCAGGATGAAAATGCCGGCAATCAGCATGAGCGCTGTAGAGAGGGCGCCAAGGTAAAACAGCAGCACGCCTGTCCAGGGGGAGGATGTTCTGAGCTTGCGCATTTCCTCGGCGAATGCCTCCGCTTCACTTCGTGCGTTTTCAGTGTGACTTGGGGGAGTGAAGCGCATTAGCGACTCCTTGTTACTGGATCGATCTAAAACTCACAGCTTGCTGGCCAGCGCCATGATGCCAACGATGGTCGTTACAACCGCTGAGCCAGTTGCTATGGGATGCCAAAGTGCTTCTTGTCTGAGCTTACGCGCTTCTGCCACGAATTTCTGCGTCTCGGCGCCTAGCTTGCGGCCTTCATTTTGTAACTTCTCAAGTTCGAGGTGTTCGCGGTCAGCCTGAAGCAAGCATGTTGTAGTCCATGGCACAGGCACCACGCGAGCTCGAATCGGTCGCAATACCCTGTGGGAGCGGGCGTGCCCGCGAAACAGGCGACGCGGTATAGGCACCCGCTTCGCCGTAGATCGCCGGCAAGCCAGCGACCACAGGGAGCGTGCTGGCTTGCTGCCTCTGTACATCACCAGCGCTTCTGTTTCACGGGCGAGCGACAGACGGGTTGTCGCTACGGCCCATCCCTGCGTATCGCTGCAGGATCCGCTCGATTTCCCCCGTCTGTTTCAGGCGCACCAAGGCCCGCAGCAGCCCTTGTGTGGGTATCGCCGGGTCGTTGCGCACCATGCACCCCAGGTCCTGCTCCTCCAGTACTGCCAGCACTTGCAGCTGCCGAGCTGCCGGCTGCCCCTGGTTGAACCACTGCAGCGACAACTCGTTGCTCACTGCATGGCGATAGCGGTGGGCTTGCAGTTTCTGCAGGACCAGCAGCTGGCTGCGGCTGTCTTCGCGACTCAGCCGGCCTTGGTCCAGCAGGGGTTGCAAGGTTGGATAGGTGTACCCCAGCACTGTACCGATGGCCTGGGGCGGCAGTTGCTCTGCTGCGACCGGGTTGCTGTCGCCAAGGCGCCCCACCAGCACGTCGCGCTGGTGAAACAGCGGGATGCTCCAGACAAAGTCCCCCGGGCGGTCATTGAACCATTGCGTGCTGACGTAGCAGCGCACATCAATGTCACCGCTGTTCATGGCCTCCTGCAAGCGCAGCCTGGCCATCACGTGATACTGCGGGCGGACCCCTGCTTCCCGGGCCAGCGCCTGTACAAGGTCATAGACCAGGCCCTCGACCGGCTGGTCATCTTCAATCCGCACCAGCGGCATGCTCCAGCTTTCAGCCACGGAAAAACGCAGCACCGGCTGTTCTGCCACGCTCTGGGTAGCCCAGACCAACAGCAAGGCCAGCAGTTTTCGCAAAAGCATCTCCTCCCTGGACAACAGGCGCCCGATTCATAGCTTAGACGAGCTGCGCAGGGTGCAATTTTGCCCCCGCTCCGCTAGCATTAGCGATCTTCCGCTCGATCAGGCTACGATGGTTTTTCGATGAGTTATCAGGTTCTTGCACGTAAATGGCGTCCGCGCTCGTTCCGCGAAATGGTCGGCCAGACCCATGTGCTCAAGGCCTTGATCAATGCCTTGGACAACCAGCGCCTGCACCATGCCTACCTGTTCACCGGTACTCGTGGCGTGGGCAAGACTACCATTGCCCGTATCATCGCCAAATGCCTGAACTGCGAGACGGGCATCACCTCCACGCCCTGCGGCACCTGTTCGGTGTGCCGGGAGATCGACGAGGGCCGCTTCGTCGACCTGATCGAAATCGACGCCGCCAGCCGTACCAAGGTCGAAGACACCCGCGAACTGCTCGATAACGTGCAGTACGCGCCCAGCCGTGGGCGCTTCAAGGTCTACCTGATCGACGAAGTGCACATGCTCTCGACGCACTCGTTCAATGCCTTGCTCAAGACACTGGAAGAGCCGCCGCCGTACGTCAAGTTCATCCTGGCCACCACCGACCCGCAGAAGCTGCCGGCCACCATCCTGTCGCGTTGCCTGCAGTTCTCGCTGAAGAACATGAGCCCAGAGCGGGTGGTCGAGCACCTCAGCCATGTGCTGGCTGCGGAGAACGTCCCGTTCGAGGCAGATGCCCTGTGGCTGTTGGGCCGCGCCGCCGACGGTTCCATGCGTGACGCCATGAGCCTGACCGACCAGGCCATCGCATTCGGCGAAGGCAAGGTGCTGGCCGCCGATGTGCGGGCCATGCTCGGCAGCCTCGACCACGGGCAGGTCTATGGGGTGCTGCAGGCGCTGCTCGAGGGCGATGCCCGGGCCCTGCTGGAGGCCGTGCGCAACCTGGCCGAGCAAGGGCCGGACTGGGCTGGCGTGCTGGCGGAAATGCTCAACGTGCTGCACCGTGTAGCCATCGCCCAAGCGCTGCCCGAGGCAGTGGACAACGGCCAGGGCGACCGTGACCGGGTGCTGGCGCTGGCCCAGGCATTACCGGCCGAGGATGTGCAGTTCTATTACCAGATGGGCCTGATCGGTCGGCGTGACCTGCCGCTGGCGCCGGACCCGCGTGGTGGCTTCGAGATGGTCTTGTTGCGAATGCTCGCCTTCCGCCCGGCCGACACCGACGATGCGCCGAAACCGGTGCTAAAGCCAGTGGGGATCAGCCAGGCCACAGCTGATCCTGCCAACCCGGTGGCAGCCCCTGCGCCTGCCGTGCCGCCGCCCGCCGCCGAGCCTGCGCCCGCGCCGCTGGTAGTGCCGCCGCCAGCCACGGTGGACCATGAGCCCGAGCTGCCCGCAGACGCCGAGCTGAGGGCCGAAGTCGAGGCCATTTCGGTGCCTGAGCCCGTCGCCGAGGTGGTCGACCTGCCGTGGGAGGACCCAGCCCCGACCAGCGCGCCTGTGGCGCCGCAGACGCCAGTCGCAGAGCCTGCGTCAGCCCCGCGGCCGACCCCGCAGGCGGCGCCTACGGCCGCGCCTGCCGTGCATGACGAGCCGCCTTTCGACCCGTCTGCCTACGCCGCCGTTGGCATGGACCGGGACGACGAGCCGCCGCTGGACGAAGACTACTACGGCGGCGAAAGCGATCCGGTTGGCTTCAGCTACCTCGACGAGTTAGCCGAACACGTTCAGGAAGAAGCCCCTGCGCCCGCGCCTGCTCCGTTGCCAGCCGCCAAGCCGGCCACCGGTCTGGCCCTGCAATGGCTGGAATTATTCCCACAGTTGCCTGTCTCGGGTATGACAGGCAACATCGCAGCAAACTGTACGCTGATTGCCGCCGATGGCGACGACTGGCTGCTGCACCTGGACCCAGGCCAGGGTGCGCTGTTCAACACGACCCAGCAGCGGCGCCTGAACGAGGCGCTCAACCAGCATCTGGGGCGCACGCTGAACCTGCGCATCGAACTGGTCCTGCCCGAGCAGGAAACCCCGGCCCAGGCCGCCGCGCGCAAGCGGGCCGAGCGTCAGCAGGGCGCCGTCGCCTCGATCGAGCAGGATCCATTGATCCAGCAGATGATCAAGTTGTTCGGTGCCAAGGTGCGGCAGGATACTATTGAGCCTGTAGAAGCCCTGGCCAACCAGGGCCAGTAACGGATAACCCTGCGGCCGGCCCGGCGCCGGGCCGCATCAAATGACCCAATCGAGGTATACCCCCATGATGAAAGGTGGCATGGCCGGCCTGATGAAGCAGGCCCAGCAGATGCAGGAAAAAATGCAGAAAATGCAGGAAGAGCTGGCCAACGCCGAAGTCACCGGCCAGTCTGGTGGCGGCCTGGTGAGCGTGGTGATGACCGGTCGTCACGACGTCAAGCGCGTCAGCATCGACCAGAGCCTGATGTCGACCGATGAAGATGACAAGGAAGTGCTGGAAGACCTGATCGCCGCTGCGTTGAACGATGCAGTGCGCAAGGTGGAGCAGAGCAGCCAGGAAAAAATGGGCGGCATGACCGCCGGCATGCAGCTGCCGCCGGGCTTCAAAATGCCGTTCTAAGGCATGCGCCCTCGAAAACCGCCGCTGACACCAGCGGCGGTTTTTTTTTGTGCGTACTCGCAGCCGCCGCGGTCATTATTCTTGACCCGGCGCGCTCCCACCCGGAGGCTGATTTGACGCCACTGTCCCCGCTGGGTATAAACCGCCCCTTATTGAATTGTCAGGCCTTCCCCATGAGCTTCAGCCCCCTTATCCGCCAATTGATCGACGGCCTGCGCATCTTGCCAGGTGTAGGCCAGAAAACCGCCCAGCGCATGGCCCTGCAACTGCTCGAGCGTGACCGTAGCGGGGGGCTGCGCCTGGCCCAGGCTTTGACCCAGGCCATGGAAGGGGTAGGGCATTGCCGGCAGTGCCGCACCTTGACCGAGCAGGACCTGTGCCCACAGTGTGCTGACCCGCGGCGTGACGACACCCAGCTGTGTGTGGTCGAGGGGCCGACCGATGTGTATGCGGTCGAGCAGGCCGGCTACCGCGGCCGTTACTTCGTGCTCAAAGGCCACCTGTCGCCACTGGACGGCCTGGGGCCGGAGGCCATCGGCATTCCGCAACTGATGGCGCGGATCGAAGAGCAGGGTACCTTCACCGAGGTGATCCTGGCGACCAACCCGACCGTGGAAGGCGAGGCGACGGCGCATTACATCGCGCAGCTGCTCAATGAAAAAGGCCTGGTGGCCTCGCGCATCGCCCATGGTGTACCCCTGGGCGGGGAGCTCGAACTGGTGGATGGCGGAACACTGGCCCATGCCTTTGCCGGGCGGCGGCCGATTTCGCTCTGAAGCTGCAAGCTGCAAGCTGCAAGCTGCAAGCTACAAGCTACAAGCTACAAGCTACAAGCTAAAGCAGATCGGCTTCTGCTTGTAGCTTGCGACTTGCGACTTGCGACTTGCGACTTGCGACTTGCGACTTGCGACTTGCGACTTGCGCTGCTTGCGACTTGCAACTCAATACTCGCTGAGGGAAAACTCGGTCAGGCAGAAGGTCGGCACCCCGGCCGCCTGCAGCCGGCGCGAACCGTCCAGTTCGGGTAGGTCGATGATCGCGGCGGCCTCGAACACCTGCGCACCGGTGCGGCGCACCAGGTTGGCCGCTGCCAGCAAGGTCCCGCCCGTGGCGATCAAGTCATCGAAAATCAACACCGAATCGCCTTCGCACAGGCTGTCGGCGTGCACCTCCAGAAAGGCCTCGCCGTACTCGGTCTGGTAACCCTCGCTCAGCACGTCGGCTGGCAGCTTGCCTTGCTTGCGGAACAGGATCAGTGGCTTGTTCAACTGGTGGGCGATGATCGAACCAATCAGGAAACCCCGCGCGTCCATGGCGCCAATGTGGCTGAACTCAGCCTCGACATAGCGCTCGATGAACTGGTCGGCCACATAGCGCAGCCCGCGCGGCGACTGGAACAGCGGGGTGATGTCACGGAAGATCACGCCGGGCTTGGGGAAGTCCACCACTGGGCGGATCAGGGCTTTGAGGTCGAAGGCGTCGCTGTGCATTGTTGCGGGTATCCTGGGAAAACGAATGCCCAAGTATACCCGCTAAATACCGGCATCAGGCCTCCATTGCACCACCGGCCAGCGCACACAGCTGGATCGGGTCGAGGATGTGCACTTCCTTGCCTTCGGCGCGCAGCAGGCCGTTCTGCTGGAAGCGGGTGAACACCCGTGACACGGTTTCCACTGCCAGGCCCAGGTAGTTGCCGATTTCGTTGCGCGACATGCTCAGGCGGAACTGGTTGGCCGAATAGCCGCGGGCGCGGAAGCGCGCCGACAGGTTCACCAGGAACGTGGCAATGCGCTCGTCGGCGGTTTTTTTCGACAGCAGCAGCATCATTTGCTGGTCATCGCGGATTTCACGGCTCATTACCCGCATCAGCTGGCGGCGCAGCTGCGGGAGCTGGACCGACAGTTCGTCGAGGCGCTCGAAGGGGATTTCGCACACCGAGGTGGTTTCCTGAGCTTGCGCCGACACCGGGTAGGCTTCGGTGTCCATGCCCGACAGGCCGACCAGTTCGCTGGGCAGGTGGAAACCGGTGATCTGTTCTTCGCCGCTGTCGCTGAGGCTGAAGGTTTTCAGGGCGCCGGAACGTACCGCGTAGACCGAGCCAAAATTGTCACCCTGGCGGAACAGAAACTCGCCTTTTTTCAGCGGACGCCCGCGTTTGACGATTTCATCCAGTGCATCCATGTCTTCCAGGTTGAGTGAAAGAGGCAGGCACAGGGGGGCCAGGCTGCAATCCTTGCAATGGGCCTGGTTGTGAGGGCGCAGTTTGACTGGCTCGGACATTTGGATCGATCCTTGTGGGAAAGCACACATAAGTCGTAAGGGTAACCTACGACACAGGGTGTAGGCCAGTGTGCGCATCAATGCTGCGCGCTGGCAAAACCCCGGCAGATGCCCTGCCGGGACTCCTCGTTCGCCCATAGTGTGCCCGGCAAGGTGGGGTGTCCATGCGGTTGAACGTCTCGCTTTTCAGATAACCCGGGAGAAGCGCTGGCGGTTCTGCATCGCCAGGTAGGCATCGAACACCATGCATACCGAACGCGCCAGCAAGCGCCCGGCCGGGAGAATGCGGATGCCCTTGTCGTCCAGGCTGATCAGGCCGTCGCGCTGCAGGGTCAGCAGTTCTGGCCAGAGGTGGTCGAAGTAACCGCGGAAATCGATGGTGAACGCTTGCTCGATGGGTTCGTAAACCAGCTGGAAATGGCAGATCAGTTGCTGGATGACCGCCCGGCGGATGCGGTCGTCATGGTTGCACAGCAGGCCGCGCTGGGTCGCCAGCTGGGCGTTGGTCAGGCTGTCCTGGTAGGTGTTGAGGTCACTGCTGTTCTGGCAGTACAAGTCGCCGATCTGGCTGATGGCCGACACGCCCAGGCCGATGAGGTCGCAGTGCTCGTGGGTGGTATAGCCCTGGAAATTGCGCTGCAGGGTGCCTTCTTCCTGGGCGATGGCCAGCTCGTCGTCGGGCAGGGCGAAATGGTCCATGCCGATATAGCGGTAGCCAGCGGCGGTCAACTGCTCGATGGTGGCGTGCAGCATCTCCAGCTTGGCGGCCGCGCTGGGCAGGTCGCTGCTGTCGATACGCCGTTGCGGCATGAAGCGTTCGGGCAGGTGGGCGTAGTTGAACACCGACAAGCGGTCGGGCTGCAGGCGGATCACCTCTTCGACGGTGCGGGCGAAGCCTTGCGGGGTTTGTTTGGGCAGGCCGTAGATCAGGTCGAGGTTGATCGAGCGGAATTGCAAGGTGCGCGCCGCCTCGATCAGGGTGCGGGTCTGCTCCAGGCTTTGCAGGCGGTTGATCGCGCGCTGCACGGCGGGGTCGAGGTCTTGCACGCCGAGGCTGACGCGGTTGAAACCCAGTTCACGCAGCAGGCCCATGGTCGACCAGTCGGCTTCGCGCGGGTCGATCTCGATGCCGTAGTCGCCGGAGTCATCGTCCAGCAAGTGGAAGTGCTGGCGCAGGGTAGTCATCAGTTGGCGCAGTTCCACATGGCTGAGGAAGGTCGGGGTGCCGCCGCCGAAATGCAGCTGTTCCACTCGCTGTTTCGGTGCCAGGTGGCAGGCGATCAGCTGAATCTCCTGCTCCAGGCGCTGCAGGTACGGCGCGGCGCGGGCGCGGTCCTTGGTGATGACTTTGTTGCAGGCGCAGTAGTAGCAGATGTTGGCGCAGAACGGCACATGCACATACAGCGACAGCGGGCGTACCGCCCGGCGGCTTTCGCGCAGGGCGTGGAGCAGGTCGAAGGAACCCACCTCGCTGTGCAGTTGCACGGCGGTCGGGTAGGAGGTGTAGCGTGGCCCGGCAAGATCGTAGCGGCGGATCAGGTCGGTATCCCAACGAATGTCGTCGAGCATGTGGGCGGTCCCCGGAAAGAGCAGCAGTGAACCGGAGTCTATGGGCGTCTGTAGGAATCTGTGTTGATTTGTATCAAGCGGCAAGCGGCAAGCGGCAAGCGGCAAGCGGCAAGCAGCAAGCAGCAAGTGGAAAGTCGAAAGTCGAAAGTCGAAAGCAGATCTGCTTTTTCTTGTAGCTTGTAGCTTGTAGCTTGTAGCCCTCAATGCCCCATCAGCCAATGCTGGTGCGGCCCGGGCATGGTCCAGATACCAAACAGCATCACCAGCACCCCGCCAGCCACCCGCACACTGCGCCGTTTCAACAAAGTGTTTACCCGCTCTGCCGCCAATCCGGTCGCCAGCAGCACCGGCCAGGTGCCCACCCCGAACGCCAGCATCAACGCCGCGCTGTAGCCGGCATGGCCCTGGCTGGCCGCCCATAACAACGTGCTGTACACCAACCCGCATGGCAACCACCCCCACAAGGCCCCCAGCAGCAACGCACGGGGCAGGCTGGACACCGGCAGCAAGCGTGACGCCAGCGGCTGGATATGCCGCCACACGCCGCGGCCTAGCACCTCGATACGCGTCAGCCCGCTCCACCAGCCGGCCAGGTACAGGCCCATGGCAATCAACAGCAAGGCGGCCAGGACCCGCAGGGCCAGGGCGGCCGGGCTGCTGGCCACGGCCCAGCCGGCCAGGCCCAGCAGCAACCCGGCGCAGGCATAGCTGAAGATGCGCCCCAGGTTGTACGCCAGCAGCAGGCGCAGGCGCCTGCCGCGTTGTTCAGGGGGGATGGCCAAAGTCAGCGCACCCATCAGGCCGCCGCACATGCCCAGGCAGTGGCCGCCGCCGAGCAAGCCGAGCACCAGCGCCGAGCCCAGCAGGGGAAGCAGGTCAGACACGGGGTGGCAAGTCCTTGTCGGCGCTGCCCGGCGTGTCGTCGGGTTTGACCGCCGCCTGGTGACGAGGGTCCTGGTCGTCGAACAGAATGCTGTGCGCCGGGCCGTCGAGGTCGTCGTACTGGCCGCTGTCCACGGCCCAGAAGAAGATGTACACGGCCACGCCGACCAGCAGCAGGGCTGCGGGGATCATGACATAGAGGGCGGGCATGGCGTACTCCTGGCGGGTTGCGCGGCATCCATCGCGGGCAGCCCCGCACTGACTGGCGCGCGGGTCAGGCGCAGGGCATTGAGCACCACGATCAGTGAGCTCACCGACATGCCGACAGCAGCCCACACCGGGGTGACCCAGCCGAGGGCGGCGAACGGCAACATCAGGCCATTATACAGGGTTGCCCACAGCAGGTTCTCGAGGATGTTGCGGCGGGTGCGGCGCGCCAGTTCCAGCGCCTGCACCAGCGCGCTCAGGCGGTTGGACAGCAGCACCGCGTCGGCGCAGGTCTTGGCCAGGTCGGTGGCGCTGCCCATGGCGATGCTGATGTCGGCGGCGGCCAGCACCGGCACATCGTTGACCCCGTCGCCCAGCATCAGCACCTTGCGCCCTTCGGCCTGCAAGGCTTTGAGGCGGTCCAGTTTGTCGTCCGGGCGCAGGCCGCCAATGGCGTGGTCGATGCCCAGTTGCGCGGCGACTTCCGCGACCATCGGCGAACTGTCGCCAGACAGCAGCAGGGTGCGCCAGCCCCGCGCTTTGCAGGCAGCCAGCAGGGCCGGTGCATCATCGCGCAAGCGGTCGTCCAGGCCGAACCAGGCCAATGGCCCCTGGCGGTCGCCCAGCAGCAGCCACTGGCCGCGAGGCTCGGGCACCGCAGGTACTTGCGCGCCGCTCAAGGCGCAGACGAAGCTGGCCTGGCCAATGCGCAGGCGCTGGCCATCGACCAGCCCTTCCAGGCCCAGGCCGGGTACACTCTGCACCTCTTCAGCAGCTGTGGCCGCGCGCCCGAACGCGCGGGCGATGGGGTGCTCCGAGCGGTTCTCCAATGCCGCCGCCAGCGCCAGGCAACGGTCCGCGGGGTGGCTGCCGAGTGGGCGAATGCTGCGCAAGGTCAGCCTGCCTTCGGTCAGCGTGCCGGTCTTGTCAAAAATCACCGTATCGATCTGGTTCAGGCCTTCCAGCACATGGCCACGGGTCACCAGCAGGCCAAGCTTATGCAGGGTGCCGGTGGCTGCAGTGAGTGCGGTGGGGGTGGCCAGCGACAGCGCACAAGGGCACGTCGCCACCAGCATGGCCAGCACGATCCAGAACGCCCGGGCCGGCTCCAGGTACCACCACCACAGGCCGATGGCCACTGCGGCCAGCAGCGAGAACAGCAGGAACCCCTGCGAGGCGCGGTCGGCAATTTCTGCCAGGCGTGGTTTTTCCGTCTGCGCGCGCTCCAGCAGGCGGACGATAGCCGACAGCCGCGAGTCGTGGCCCAAGGCCTGGACTTCTATATTCAGCGTGCTTTCCACGTTCAAGGTGCCGCCGGTGACCCGGTCCCCCACCCGCCGCGGCTGTGGCAAGTATTCACCGGTGAGCAGCGATTCGTCGACGCTGGAGCGGCCTTCGACGACGCGCCCGTCGGCGGGAATCACCGCGCCGGGCAGCACCTGTACGGTGTCGCCGCATTGCAGTTCACTGAGCAGAATGCGCCCGCTGCGGCCTTGGCTGTCCAGCCGCAGGCACGAAGCCGGCAGCAAGTTCACCAGTTGCGCCGTGGCCGCTGCGGTGCGCTCGCGGGCGCGGCGTTCCAGGTAGCGGCCGGTCAACAGGAACAGGGCGAACATGCCCACGGTGTCGAAATACAGCTCGCCGCTGCCGGTGATGGCTGTCCAGATGCCGGCACCGAAGGCCAGGCCAATGGCCAGTGACACCGAAACATCCATGGTCAGGTGGCGGGTGCGCAAGTCGCGGGCGGCGCCCTTGAAGAACGGTGCGCAGCTGTAGAACACGATGGGGATCGTCAGGAACAGCGCCACCCAACGCAGGATGGTGTGCAGCTCGGGCGACAGGTCGATGTTGAATTCCGGCCAGGTGGCCATGGTCGCCATCATTGCCTGGAACCACAACAACCCGGCAACGCCCAGGCGCCGCAGGGCACTGCGGTTTTCCCGGGCCAACTGCTCGGCGGCCTGGTCGGGTTGGTAGGGGTGAGCGGCGTAACCGATCTGGCGCAGTTCGGCCAGCAGGCGCGACAGTGGCAGCTGCGAGGCATCCCAGGCAACCAGCAGGCGGTGGTTGGACAGGTTAAGGCGCGCCTCGGCGACGCCGGGCAGGTTGCGCAGGTGTTTTTCGATCAGCCAGCCACACGCTGCACAGCTGATACCTTCGATCAGCAAGGTGGCCTCGGCCAGGTCGCCCAGGTGGTGGACGAAGGTTTGCTGCACGTCACTGCGGTCGTACAGGGCCAGTTCGTCCTGCAACTGCCTGGGCAACGCTTCGGGGTTGGTGCTGTTGTCGCTGCGGTGCTGGTAGTAGTGTTCCAGGCCGCCGGCCACGATCGCCTCGGCCACTGCCTGGCAGCCGGGGCAGCAGAACTCGCGGGGCTCGCCGAGCACCACAGCGGTGAAGCGGCTGCCGGCCGGAACGGGCAGGGCGCAGTGGTAGCAGGGAATGGGTTGGGTCATCACATCATTGCCTTACACATAGCGGCCGGTTGGCGCGCTTCCCTGTAGGAGCGGCCTTGTGTCGCGAAAGGGGCGCGAAGCGGCCCCACGATCTTAGCTTCGCAGCATAGGTTGCAGGGGCTGCTGCGCAGCCCTTTCGCGACACAAGGCCGCTCCTACAGGTGCTCGGCGCCTTGGATGGCTTCATCACCAAGCTGCAAGGTCACGCCATGCTCGACCTTCTCCTCCTCGAACAGCCGCCACACCTGGCCACCTTCACTGCCCAGCAGCTCAACGAAACGCCGCCCGTCAACCTTGTCTTGCAGTTGCCCCACGTAACGCCCGGCCTCGACCTGGCTCAGCAGCACCTTGCGATCCTTTTCCGGCTGGGTGGGCGATATCAGGTTCAGTTCCAGGTTCTGCGGGTTGCTGTTGCCGGCCAGGCGCAGGTCCACTTCGCCGGTCAGTTCATCCAGGTGCACACTGGCCTGGAGGCGCAGCTTCTGTGCCAGCAGTTCGCGGTCCAGTGAGCGGTTGATGCCCTTGCCCGCCTCGTAGTAATTGTCGTTCACCAGGTTGTCCGGGTTGTTCACGGCGATGCTGACCATGCTCAGGCTCAGGCACACCGAGGTGGTGAGGATCGCGATGATGATCCAGGGCCAGAGGTGCTTGTACCAAGGGTCGGCGGCGGTGGCAGGCATTGTGGGTTATCTCTCTTAGCGGATCTGTGGGCCGATGAAGCGGCTCTTGGCTTCAACTTGTGCGCTGCTGTCGTCGGCGCTTTTGAGGATGAAGGTTATTTCGTTGGTGGTCGATGGCAGTTTTTCCGGCGCCACCGACAGCTGCACCGGCAGGCTGACGATATCCCCGGCGGCCACGCGGATCTCGCGTTGGCCTTCGAGCGTGAGGTCTGGCAGGCCAGTGGCGTCCAGCACATACACATGGTCACGCTGGTCCTTGTTCATGACCTTCAGGCTGTACACGTTCTCGATCCGGCCCTGGGCATTTTCGCGGTACAGCACACGGTCCTTGCTGACGTCGAAACCGACCAGCGAGCGGGTGGCGAAGGCCGTGGCCAGGCCGATGATCATCACCAGCAGCACCAGCGCGTAGCCGATCAGGCGGGGCCGCAGCAGGTGGGTTTTCTGCCCGGAGAGGTTGTGCTCGGTGGTGTAGCTGATCAGCCCTTTGGGGTAGTTCATCTTGTCCATGATGCCGTCGCAGGCATCGATGCAGGCGGCGCAGCCGATGCATTCGATCTGCAGGCCGTCGCGGATGTCGATGCCGGTCGGGCAGACCTGCACGCACAAGGTGCAGTCAATGCAGTCACCCAGGCCTTGGGCCTTGTAATCCGCGCCTTTCTTGCGCGGCCCCCGGGTTTCGCCGCGGCGCGGGTCATAGGAGACGATCAGTGTGTCCTTGTCGAACATCACGCTCTGGAAGCGGGCGTAGGGGCACATGTACACACACACCTGCTCGCGCAGCCAACCGGCGTTGCCGTAGGTGGCGAGGGTGAAGAAGCCGACCCAGAAATAGGCCCAGCCATCGGCCTGGCCGGTGAAGAACTCGATCACCAGTTCACGGATCGGCGAGAAGTAGCCGACGAAGGTCATGCCGGTGACGAAGCCGATCAGCAGCCACAGGCTGTGCTTGCTGAACTTGCGCAGGAACTTGCTGGCGCTCATGGGCGCCTTGTCCAGTTTGATGCGCTGGTTGCGGTCGCCCTCGGTGACCTTTTCACACCACATGAAGATCCACGTCCACACGCTTTGCGGGCAGGTGTAGCCACACCAGACCCGGCCTGCGAACACGGTGATGAAGAACAGGCCGAAGGCGGCGACGATGAGGATGCCTGACAGCAGGATGAAGTCCTGCGGCCAGATGGTGGCACCGAAGATATAGAACTTGCGCTCGGGCAGGTTCCACCACACCGCCTGGTGGCCACCCCAGTTCAGCCATACCGTGCCGAAGTACAGCAGGAACAGCGCGGCACCGCCAACCATGCGCAAACGCCGGAACAGGCCGGTGAAGGCGCGGGTATAGATTTTTTCGCGGGACGCGTAGAGGTCGACGGAGTCCTTCCCTTTCGTGGCAGGCGGGGTTACATCATGTACCGGAATTTGCTTGCTCATCATCAAGTCCCACGGCAGTGGAAAAATGCCGCGGCCAGTGCGTGCCGGCCGCAGTCTCGCGCAATCTGCTAGCGCTCTGCGGTTCATGATACGCCGCTGTGGGCGGCCCGGGGTCGCACTGCGACCTTTAGTCGCGTTGGGTTCGCGGTGTGAATCGTGTTATGGCGGGTGTCAATTGATCCAGGTCATCAGCCTGCGAGAAATGCTTGGTTGTGCCGGCCTTTTCGCGGGCTTGCCCGCTCCCACAGGTCCCTCATCAGCCTCGAGGCTGTGGGAGCGGGCGAGCCCGCGAAGAGGCCGGGCCTGCCTTACTCGGCCTTGGCCGGCTCAGCCTGGTGCGACAGGCTGTACACATAAGCCGCCAGCAAGTGCACCTTGTCGTTACCCTGCAGCTGTTCCTGGGCCGGCATCTGCCCCTGGCGGCCATAGCGGATGGTCTGCTGCAACTGGGCAAAGCTGGAGCCGTAGATGAACGCCTGCGGGTGGGTCAGGTTCGGTGCCCCCATGGCTGGCGTGCCTTTGCCTTCCGGCCCGTGGCAGGCCACGCAGTTGGCGGCGAAGATCTTCTGCCCATTCTGCACATCGGCCTTGACCCCTTGCGGCAGGGTACGGCCATCGAGCTTGCTGACCACGAATGCCGCGACGTCGGCCACACCTTGGTCGCCGATCACTTCGGCCCATGCCGGCATCACACCGTGGCGGCCGCCCATGATGGTGGCCTTGATGGTTTCCGGCTCGCCGCCCCAGCGCCAGTCATTGTCGGTCAGGTTGGGGAAACCGAAGGCGCCCTTGGCGTCGGAGCCATGGCATACCGAGCAGTTGGAGGCGAACAGGCGTGCGCCCATTTTCAGCGCCTGTGGGTCTTTGGCCACTTCCTCGATAGGCATGGCGGCGAACTTGGCGTAGATCGGGCCGAAGCGCGCCTGGGCCTTGGCCATTTCCTTTTCCCACTCGTGCACGCCGGTCCAGCCCTGCTGGCCGTTGGAAAACTCGGTCTGTTTGTCGTTGTCCAGGTAGGCATAACCCGGCAGCATGCCTTTCCAGTTGCCCAGCCCTGGGTACAGCACCAGGTAGCCGAGGGCGAAGACGATGGTGCCGACGAACAGCCAGAACCACCATTTCGGCAGTGGGTTGTCGTACTCCTCGATACCATCGAAGGCGTGCCCGACGGTTTCGTCGGTCACCTCTTCGCGCTGGCCCTTGCGGGTCGACAGCAGCAGCCAGGTCAACGAGAAGATGGTGCCCAGGGTCAGGACGGTAACGTACAGACTCCAGAAGGTTGTCATTGTTGTTTGCTCCCAGAAGCTTTTGCTTGCTCGACGTGCCGTTTGGCCTCGGGGTCATCGGCGAAGGGCAGTTGGGTGGCTTCGTCGAAGTCCTTCTTGCGCCGTGGGTTGAACACCCACAGCGCCAGGCCCACGAACGCCACCATCACCACGACGGTACCCAGGCCGCGAATCATCCCGATATCCATCAGCGTCACCGTTTGCTCTTGATGATGGTGCCAAGACCCTGCAGGTACGCCACGAGGGCGTCCATTTCGGTCTTGCCCTTGACCGCGTCACGGGCGCCGGCAATGTCGGCGTCGGTGTACGGTGTGCCGAGTGTGCGCAGCACCTCCATCTTCTTCGCGGTGTCCTTGCCGTCGAGCGTGTTCTCGACCAGCCAGGGGTAGGCCGGCATCTTCGATTCCGGCACCACGTTGCGCGGGTTGTACAGGTGCGCGCGGTGCCAGTCATCGGAGTAGCGGCCACCGACCCGTGCCAGATCCGGCCCGGTGCGTTTGGAGCCCCACAGGAACGGGTGGTCCCACACGCTCTCGCCGGCGACCGAGTAGTGCCCGTAGCGCTCGGTTTCGGCGCGGAACGGGCGGATCATCTGCGAGTGGCAGCCCACGCAACCTTCGCGGATATAGATGTCGCGGCCTTCCAGCTCCAGGGCGGTACGCGGCTTCATGCCCTCGACCGGCTTGTTGGTGACGTCCTGGAAAAACAGCGGGACGATCTGGGTCAGGCCACCGACGCTTACCGCGATGACCATGAAGAAGGCCAGCAGGCCAATGTTCTTCTCGACGGCTTCATGCTTCATCAGTGCGCTCCCACAACGACGATCTTGGCGGCTTCTTCAGCCTGTGCCGGGTTGGCGGCACGCACGGTACGCAACACGTTGTAGGCCATCAGCAGCATGCCGCTGGCGAAGAACGCACCGCCCAGGGCACGCACGATGTAGCCCGGGTGGCTGGCTTGCAGTGCCTCGACGAACGAGTAGGTGAGGGTGCCGTCATCGTTGATGGCACGCCACATCAGGCCCTGGGTGATGCCGTTGACCCACATCGAGGCGATGTACAGCACGGTGCCGATGGTGGCCAGCCAGAAGTGCGCGTTGATCAGGCCAACGCTGTGCATCTGCACGCGGCCATACAGGCGCGGGATCATGTGGTACACGGCGCCGATCGAAATCATGGCGACCCAGCCGAGGGCGCCTGCGTGCACGTGGCCGATGGTCCAGTCGGTGTAGTGCGACAGCGAGTTGACGGTCTTGATGGCCATCATCGGGCCTTCGAAGGTGGACATGCCGTAGAACGCCAGCGACACCACCAGAAAGCGCAGGATCGGGTCGGTACGCAGTTTGTGCCAGGCGCCCGACAGGGTCATCATGCCGTTGATCATGCCGCCCCAGCTTGGCGCCAGAAGGATGATCGACATCACCATACCCAGCGACTGCGCCCAGTCGGGCAGGGCGGTGTAGTGCAGGTGGTGCGGGCCGGCCCAGATGTACAGGGTGATCAGCGCCCAGAAGTGCACGATCGACAGGCGGTACGAGTAGATCGGCCGCTCGGCCTGCTTGGGCACGAAGTAGTACATCATGCCCAGGAAGCCGGTGGTCAGGAAAAAGCCCACGGCGTTGTGCCCGTACCACCACTGGATCATCGCATCGGTGGCGCCGGAGTAGGCCGAGTACGACTTGAACAGGCTGACCGGCAGGGAGATGTGGTTGACGATGTGCAGCATCGCGGTGACCACGATGAAGGCACCGTAGAACCAGTTGCCGACATAGATATGCTTGGTCTTGCGCTTGACGATGGTGCCGAAGAACACCACCCCGTAGGTGACCCAGACAATGGCCAGCAGAATCGCCAGTGGCCACTCCAGCTCGGCGTATTCCTTGGTGGTGGTGTAGCCCATCGGCAGGGTGATCAGCGCCCCGACGATCACCGCCTGCCAGCCCCAGAAGGTGAAGGCGGCCAGGCTGTCGGAAATCAGCCGCGTCTGGCAGGTGCGCTGCACCACGTAGTAGCTGGTGCCGAACAGCGCGCAGCCGCCGAAGGCGAAGATCACCAGGTTGGTGTGCAGCGGACGCAAGCGCCCGAAGCTGGTCCAGGGCAGGTCCAGGTTCAGTTGTGGCCACACCAGCTGCGAGGCGATGAAGACGCCGAGGCCCATGCCAAGGATCCCCCAGACCACCGTCATGATGGCGAACTGGCGGACGACCTTATAGTTATAAGCAGTCGGACTGATTGCTGTGCTCATTCTAAGGTTCCACGGTTTTGATGTTCTTGTTGGTTGAAAAATCGGCGCCAGTATTGATAACCCTCCGGGTTACCGCAACGCAACTTTGGTACGCCGACCCGTGTCCGGGCCCGTTCACTGATGTCCCGCAGCGCTCGGGTCAGGTGGATTGTACACAAATAAATATTTGTAATGTGTACCGTTTTTCACCTTTTTCTGATCGATCGGTCAAGCTTTTTTTGGAGGCGGCCACTGACCAGGCGCGGCGTCTGCGCCGGTGCTTTCGTAGGATGCCCACTGTGGCAACAAGCTTAGTTCTGTTCGGAGGGGGTGCAAGGGAGGGAGTAGGGCGGGGGAGCGCTGGGGCTGCTCTGCAGCCCTTTCGCGACACAAGGCCGCGCCTACAGAAAAAATGCGATCTCCTGTAGGAGCGGCCTTGCGTCGCGATGGGCCGCAAAGCGGCCCCGGGGGTATTACTTGGAGGTCACAGTTTCAGCCGCGCCATCCTGCGACAGGCTGTACACATACGCCGCCAACAGGTGCACTTTGTCATTACCCTGAATCTCGGCCTGCGCCGGCATCTGCCCTTGGCGACCGTAGCGGATGGTCTGTTGCAGCTGGGCAAAGCTCGACCCATAGATGAACGCCTGTGGGTGGGTCAGGTCGGGCGCGCCCATGGCCGGGGTGCCTTTGCCTTCCGGCCCGTGGCAGGCCACGCAGTTGCCGGCGAAGATCTCCTTGCCCTTGGCCGGGTCGGCCTTGGCGCCTTCCGGCAGTTTACGGCCGTCCATGCTGGTCAGCACGAACGCGGCGACGTCGGCCACGCCCTGCTCGCCAATCACCTCGGCCCAGGCCGGCATCACACCATGGCGGCCGTTCATGATCGACGCCTTGATGGTCTGCGCATCACCGCCCCAGCGCCAGTCCTTGTCGGTGAGGTTGGGGAAGCCGAACGCGCCCTTGGCGTCCGAGCCATGGCAGACCGAACAGTTGGAGGCGAACAGGCGCCCGCCCATTTTCAACGCCTGCGGGTCCTTGGCCACTTCCTCCACCGGCATGGCGGCGTACTTGGCGAAGATCGGCCCGAAGCGGGCATCGGCCTTGTCCATTTCCTTTTGCCATTCGTTGGCGCCGGTCCAGCCATTTTCATAACCCGGCAGAATGCCTTTCCAGTTGCCCAGGCCCGGGTAAAGGATCAGGTAGCCGACCGCGAACACCAGGGTGCCGACGAACAGCCAGAACCACCACTTGGGCAAGGGGTTGTCGTACTCCTCGATGCCGTCGAAGCTGTGGCCCATAGTCTGGTCGGTGGGGTTGTGGCTCTGGCCCTTGCGGGTGGCGAGCAACAGCCAGGTCAGGCCAATCAGGCTCCCGATGGTCAGTACGCTGATATACGTACTCCAGAAGGTGGTCATTGCCCGTTACTCCTTTTTGCAGCAGGTTCCTGCCCGGCAGCGGGCAGGCGGTCGTCGACGAAGGGCAGCAAGCGCGCCTCGGCGAAATCACGGTCGCGACGGCGGTTGAATACCCACAGGGAGAGGCCGATGAAGGCGACCATCACCACCAGGGTGCCGAGGCCGCGAATCATGCCGGTGTCCATTTCCATCGCAATCACCTCTTGTTCTTGATCGCGGTGCCAAGCACCTGCAGGTAGGCCACCAGCGCGTCCATCTCGGTCTTGCCCTTGACCGCGTCGCGGGCACCGGCGATGTCGTCGTCGGTGTACGGCACGCCGAGCGTACGCAGGGTGCGCATCTTCACGTCGGTGTGGCTGTTATCCACCTGTTGGGCGACCAGCCAGGGGTACGCCGGCATCTTCGACTCCGGTACCACGTTGCGCGGGTTGTACAGGTGCGCGCGGTGCCAGTCGTCCGAGTAGCGGCCGCCGACCCGGGCCAGGTCCGGGCCGGTACGCTTGGAGCCCCACAGGAACGGGTGGTCCCACACGCTCTCGCCGGCGACCGAGTAGTGGCCGTAGCGCTCGGTTTCGGCGCGGAATGGGCGGATCATCTGCGAATGGCAGCCTACGCAGCCTTCGCGGATGTAGATGTCGCGGCCTTCGAGCTGCAGCGCGGTGTAAGGCTTCATGCCTTCGACCGGCTTGTTGGTGACGTCCTGGAAGAACAGCGGCACGATCTGGGTCAGGCCGCCGATACTGACGGCCAACACCATCAGCAGGGCCAGCAGGCCAACGTTTTTCTCGATGACTTCATGTTTCATCAGGCAGGTCTCCTCAAGCCAGCTGGGCGTTCGCAGGGGCAGCATCAAGCGCCGGCGAACGCACGGTGCGCCAGGTATTCCAGGCCATCAGGAACATGCCGCTGAGGAAGATCGCACCGCCGACGAAGCGCACGATGAAGCCTGGGTGGCTGGCCACCAGGGTTTCCACGAACGAGTAGGTGAGCGTGCCGTCGCTGTTCACTGCGCGCCACATCAGGCCCTGGGCAATGCCGTTGACCCACATCGAGGCGATGTACAGTACGGTGCCGATGGTGGCCAGCCAGAAATGCGCGTTGATCAGGCCGATGCTGTACATGCGTTCCTTGCCGAACACTTTCGGGATGGTGTGGTACAGCGCGCCGATCGAGATCATCGCGACCCAGCCGAGGGCGCCAGCGTGCACGTGGCCGATGGTCCAGTCGGTGTAGTGGGAAAGGGCGTTGACCGTCTTGATGGCCATCATCGGGCCCTCGAAGGTGGACATGCCGTAGAACGCCAGCGACACCACCAAAAAGCGCAGGATGGGGTCGCTGCGCAGTTTGTGCCAGGCCCCCGACAGGGTCATCATGCCGTTGATCATGCCGCCCCAGCTCGGTGCCAGCAGGATCAGCGACATCACCATGCCCAGCGATTGCGCCCAGTCAGGCAGGGCGGTGTAGTGCAGGTGGTGCGGGCCGGCCCAGATGTACAGGGTAATCAGCGCCCAGAAGTGCACGATCGACAGGCGGTAGGAATACACCGGGCGTTCGGCCTGCTTGGGCACGTAGTAGTACATCATCCCCAGGAAGCCCGCGGTCAGGAAGAAGCCCACCGCGTTGTGGCCATACCACCACTGCACCATGGCGTCGGTGGCACCGGCATAGACCGAGTACGACTTGGTCAGGCTGACCGGCAGTTCCAGGTTGTTGACGATGTGCAGCATGGCCACCGTCAGGATGAACGCGCCGAAGAACCAGTTGCCCACGTAGATGTGCTTGGTGTTGCGCTTGATCAGCGTGCCGAAGAACACGATGGCGTAGCAGACCCAGACGATGGTGATCAGGATGTCGATCGGCCATTCCAGCTCGGCGTATTCCTTGGAGCTGGTGTAGCCCAATGGCAGGCTGATGGCCGCCAGCAGGATCACCAGCTGCCAGCCCCAGAAGGTGAACGCGGCCAGGCCGGGTGCGAACAGGGTGGTCTGGCAGGTGCGTTGCACCGAATAATAGGACGTGGCGAACAGCGCGCAGCCGCCGAAGGCGAAGATCACCGCATTGGTGTGCAGTGGGCGCAGGCGGCCGAAGCTGATCCAGGGGAGGTCGAAGTTGAGGGCAGGCCAGGCAAGCTGGGCGGCGATGAAAACGCCGAGCCCCATCCCGACGATTCCCCACACCACCGTCATGATGGCGAATTGGCGGACCACCTTGTAGTTATAGGCGGTACTGCTGGTTGTGTTCATGTATGGGTTCCCATCCACGGTTATTTGGCAGGCTTTACAGCGAGGCAAGCATGATTAATGGGCAAAGTGCCGGTATTGACGGGGATCAATGGGCGAAGGTCGGAAATGTCCCAGGCTTGCGCTGCAATCTTGCGCAGGTCGAGGGCGGGGAGGGTTACAAGGGCTGCCTGATCCTGGCCCATGGTGCCGGTGCGCCGATGGACAGCGGGTTCATGGACGAAATGGCGCAAAGGCTTGCGGCACTTGGGGTAGCGGTGCTGCGCTTCGAGTTCCCGTACATGGCCGAGCGCCGGGTTGGCGGTGGCAAGCGGCCGCCGAACCCGCAGAAGGTATTGCTGGAAAGCTGGCGCGAGGTGTACCGGCAGGTGCGACCTTTGGTCGCGGGCAAGCTGGCGGTGGGTGGCAAGTCGATGGGCGGGCGCATGGCCAGCCTGCTGGCCGACGAACTGGGCGCCGATGCGCTGGTGTGCCTGGGCTACCCGTTCTACGCGGTGGGCAAACCCGAGAAGCCGCGCGTGGAGCACCTGGCCGGGTTGAAAACCCCGACGTTGATCGTGCAGGGCGAGCGCGATGCGCTGGGCAACCGGGAGGCGGTGGCAGGGTATGCGTTATCGCCGGCGATCGAGGTGAGCTGGCTAGTGGCGGCGGACCATGACCTGAAGCCGTTGAAGGCTTCGGGGTTCAGCCATGAGCAGCATTTGCAGGCGGCGGCTGAACAGGTGGCGGCATTCCTGAAGGGTTAGCGCTGGATGCTTCGCGGGCTTGCCCGCTCCCACAGGTACTGCGCAGATCTGGAGGCTGGCGGTGATCTTGTGGGAGATTCTATGGTTCCTGGCAAGGGTAGCCGGAGCATCTTCAGCGCCTGTGAGATCGAGCGCCGCCCGCGCG